>NZ_JBFAET010000021.1:8332-76640 GCF_040642095.1 Streptomyces sp. NPDC020362 | reverse complement strand
GTTCCCGGTCAGCGCGCAGAACTCCACAAGGTCGCGCCAGCCCCGCCCACACGGTGAGCCCGGACTGCCAGTTGCCGCCCAGGGCGTCGGTCAGGGGCACGGTCACGGCGGCGGCGGTGGACGTACCAAGGGCGAGGGCCATCGAGTACAGGCCGGTCATGGAGCCGACCCGGTCGGGGAACCAGCGCTTGACGATGACCGGCATCAGCACATTGCTGACGGCGATGCCCATGAGGGCGAGTGCGCTGGCGGCCAGGAAACCGGCCGTGCTCCCGGTGTACGGCCGTATCAGCAGGCCCCCGGTGATGGCGGCCATGCCGGCGCACACCACGGCACCCGGTCCGAAGCGGCGGGCCAGGCGGGGCGCGGTGACGCCGAAGACGGCGAAGCAGAGCGGGGGCACGGAGGTCAGCAGCCCGGCCACACTGCCGCTCATGCCGAGCCCGTCGCGGACCTCCTCCAGGAGCGCGCCGAGGCTGGTGATGGCGGGGCGGAGGTTCAGCGCGGACAGCACGATGGCAACGACGACCAGACGTGGGGGGGCCCCCCCCGCGGGGGGGGGGGGACGCGGGGCCCCCCCCGCGGGGGGCCCCCCCCCCGCCGCCCGGCCCCCCGCCGGGGGGCGGGGGGGGGGCGGCCCCGCCCCCCCCCCCCCACCACCGCATCGCACCCCTACCGCTCGGCGTCCAGCCGCTCCAGATCCTCCCCGTCGTCCCCGTCCTCCCCGTCGTACTCGAGGTCGTCCTCCTCGTCGAGGTCGTCGGAGACGTCGTCGAACACCGCGCTCACATCGAACCGGCACACCACCCGCTGCGGGTCGACCTGCTCGAAGGGGGCCTCCAGCCACTCACCCGGATCGGTCGGCTCGTCCGCGGCGGTGACCCACAGCGTGGAGTCGCCCTCCTCCAGGCCGAACTCCTTGTGCCGGGAGGCGATCTCGTCCGGTTCGAACTCGCCGAACAGGATGCCCAGCGCCCCGTGGACCGTGGCGGCGGCGTCCTCGCCCGCACCGCCGCCGTCCTCGTACTCGACCGCCTCGACCCGCTGGGCCTGCGCCAGCAGCCGCTGGGGTTCCGCCACGGCGTAGTCGCGGCGGATCAGCACGCTGATCGCGTTGGGTTCCTCCGGACCCGCGTACGGCGGAAGCGAGTCGTCCGCACCGGGAATCTCGAACGGCGTGACCTCGTCGTAGCGGTCGTAGAGCAGCTCGTCGTACGCCTCGGCGGCCGCGGCCAGCTGGTTGAACGCCTCGTAGACGGCCGGGTCGTCCTCCCCCGACCTGCGTTCGACCGCGGCCAGATGACGGTCGAGCGCGGTCTTGATCGCCTCGGCGGCGGCGCGTACCTCGGCAGCGGTGGGCTGCACAGCATCAGACATAGTGCAGACGCTATCCGTACCGGGCACCAGCCCGCACAATAGATGCGATGCCGGAATACGAATTTGTCGACGTGTACGTACCTCGCGGGGTGTCCCGCAAGGAGGCCACACGTCTACTGACGGACCATGCCGAGTACGGACACTGGGAGTTGGACCGACTGAGCCTGATGCGCGACGGCAGCCGCAGGGTGCGGTTGCGCCGACGGATCATCCGCCAGGTGCGGGCCACATGGTGAGGCGGGACGCATGAACGGAGCGGGCCCCGCCACCTCTGCGGGGCCCGCTCCGTTTCGCACGACCCGTCGCGTTACGCCTGGGCCCGGGCCTTGCGGTACAGCACCGCACCCGCGAGCAGCGCGCCGGCGCCTGCCGGCAGCGTCAGGCCCAGCGGAAGGTCACTGCCGGTGTGAGCGAGCTGGCCGCCGGCCGACGACCCGCCGGAGCCGCCTCCCGGCTGCGTGGCATGGGACCCGCCGGGAGGCGTGTGGCCCTGGTTGGCGGGCGGAGTCCCCGGGTGGCCCGGCGTTCCGGGCTTGCCCGGCGTACCCGGGTGCCCGGGCTGACCCGGATGACCCGGCTGGCCGGGGTGTCCGGGCTGGCCAGGGTGACCCGGATGTCCGGGGTGCCCGGGGTGCCCGGGGTGGCCAGGCTGACCGGGGTGACCCGGATGTCCGGGGTGGCCGGGCGGGTTCTCGTGCCCGCCTCCCGGCGGCCGGCCGTGGTGTCCGCCGCCGTTGACGCAGTCGTTGCCCTTGACGGCGTTGCCGACGCCGATCACGTTCACGCTGTTGCCGCAGACGTTGACCGGAACGTCGATCGGCGCCTGGACGGTGTTGCCGGAGCCGACGCCCGGCGAACCGCTCGTGCTGCCGCCCGCGTGCGAGCCGCCGGAGCCACCGTGGCCGCCGCTGCCCCCGTGCCCCCCCGAGCCGCGCCCGTCGTCGTTGGCGCATGCGTTGCCGACCGACGGGTTGAGGACCCCGACGACGTTCACGGTGTTGCCGCAGACGTTCACCGGCACGTGCACCGGCGCCTGCACCGTGTTGCCCGACAGTACGCCGGGCGAACCGACCGCGGAGCCGGCCGCGCCCGAGGCGGCCTGGGCGTAGCCGCTCGCGGCGGCGATCACACCGGTGGCCGCCGCCACCGTCATCAGGCCCTTGCGGGTGCCCTGTCGCATTTCTGGATTTCCCCTGCCTTCGATTTTCTGTGCGTTTCCGCGAAAAGGAGTTCCACGGAAAAAAGACCGGTCGGCCTCGGAGCACATGGCGCGCGCTCCAGGGCCGACGGTTCGAAAAGTACGCCCCCCCTCAGGGAGTCGACGTCACTTGTTGATGCAGGTGTTGCCGAAGGCAGGGTTCAGGAGCCCGATCACGCTGATCGTGTTGCCACAGACGTTCACCGGGACGTGCACGGGCACCTGGACGACGTTGCCGGAGACGACGCCCGGGGAGTGCACAGCGGCACCCTGGGCACCGGAGTCGGCGGCGGCCATGCCCGCGCCGGCGAGAACCAGACCACTGGTGGCAACCGCGGCAGCGACGATCTTCTTGACCATTATTCCTCCTTGTTGACAATGCGATCTCGCGTTGCAGATCGCATTACCTGTAACGAGGAGGAAGTAATGGAGCTACGAGCTTATGGTCTCATTCACTCTTCTCAGTCGATCTCGCACGGGCGCCCGAATACCTGGGCCCAGAACCTCACGACGCGTCGATGAAACGGTCGAGCACCCGTACACCGAACTTCAGCCCGTCCACCGGCACCCGCTCGTCCACACCGTGGAACATGCCGGCGAAGTCCAGCTCCGGCGGCAGCTTGAGCGGCACGAAGCCGAAGCCGCGGATGCCGAGGTCGTCGAAGGACTTGGCGTCGGTCCCGGCGGAGAGCGTGAAGGGGATCGCCTTGGCGGTCGGGTCCTCGGCCAGCAGCGAGGACTGCATGGCCTCGACGAGCGCCCCGTCGAAGGTGGTCTCGATCGCCTTGTCGGCGTGCACGTCCTCGCGGCGGATGTTGGGCCCGAGCAGCCGGTCGAGGTCGGCGAGGAACTCCTCCTCGTGGCCCGGCAGGAACCGTCCGTCGATGTGTGCGGTGGCCTCGCCGGGGATGACGTTGACCTTGTAACCGGCGTTCAGCTGGGTGGGGTTGGCGGTGTTGGACAGGGACGCGCCGATCAGCTTCGCGATCCCGCCGAGCTTGGCCAGGGTGGCCTCCATGTCCTCCGGGTCCAGCTCGGTGCCGAGCGCGTCGCCCAGCTCGTCGAGGAAGGCCCGGGTGGTCTTGGTGACCCGCACCGGGAACTTGTGCCGCCCGACCCGGGCCACGGCCTCCGACAGCTCGGTGATGGCGTTGTCCCGGTGGATCATCGACCCGTGTCCGGCGGTGCCGGCCACGGTCAGCTTCATCCAGTGCATGCCCTTCTGGGCTGTCTCGATCAGGTACAGCCGCCGCTGCTCGTTCACCGTGAACGAGAACCCGCCCACCTCGCTGATCGCCTCGGTGACGCCGTCGAACAGGTCGGGGTGACGGTCGACCAGGTGCCGGGCGCCGTAGGTGCCGCCCGCTTCCTCGTCGGCGAGGAAGGCGACGACGATGTCCCGCGGCGGGCGGCGCCCGCTGCGCAGCCGGTCCCGCACGACCGCGAGGGTCATGGCGTCCATGTCCTTCATGTCGACGGCCCCGCGGCCCCACACGCACCCGTCGGCGACCTCGCCGGAGAACGGGTGGTGGGTCCAGTCGTCGGCGTTGGCCGGTACGACGTCCAGGTGGCCGTGGATCAGCAGCGCGGGCCGGGACGGGTCCTCGCCCTCGATCCGGGCGACGGTGGACGCGCGCCCCGGATAGGACTCGAAGATCTTCGGCTCCAGCCCGACCTCGACGAGCTTCTCGGCGACGTACTCGGCGGCCTTGCGCTCGCCCGGGCCGGAGTGGTCGCCGTAGTTGCTGGTGTCGAACCGGATCAGCTCGCGGCAGAGGTCCACGACCTCGTCCTCGCCGGTGACGCCCTTGGCGGTGTCCCTCTCGCTCACGCTGCTTCCTCCCGCTGTCGCTGCTGGTGGTCCTCCTCATCCTCTCTCCGGTCCGGCCCGGGCCCAAGGCCGGTCCCGGCCCGTCACACGCAGTTCACGCCGACCGGGCCGCGGGGACTGGGTGTGATCGTCACCCCGAAAGCCTGGTAATGTTTCCTTCGTCGCCGCGGGGGAAACCCCGCACGACAGACACCTTGTCCGGGTGGCGGAATGGCAGACGCGCTAGCTTGAGGTGCTAGTGCCCTTTATCGGGCGTGGGGGTTCAAGTCCCCCCTCGGACACCAGCGAAGGCCCCTGAATCCCAGGGGCCTTCTGCATGTCCTCCCCAGGCTGCGCCACCCGGGTGGATCACGGGAAATGACCGACGGGCAAGGCCGGTTGCACCGTTGCGTCCCGCACGCCCTGCCCAACTCCCCCTGACGCAACACCCGCACGCGGGGGCGGTCGGCGGCGGGATGGCCCACCCGCCGGTGACCACAGTCCGCTTCTCCGGCAGCCTGCTGCCACGGATGGACCGGCTCCGGCAGCCCGGTCGCACGGCGGGCAGCGGGCTGCGGGCGGCGGCGACTGTTGACGGCGGCGTGAATTGCCCTGAGTGTCCGTCCCCTCGCAGTGCGTGTGGGGCATCTCTCGTCCGATTCGCAAACCAGCAGGTCAGCACCGTTGGGGCAGTCCACTGCCCGTCACCCCGACAGCCCTCCCGAGTGGCCGGACGAAGGGGCGGCACCTAGCGTCGTACTAAAATATCCGGCTTGTTACCGAGCTGGAGCCGGACAACCCCAGGCAGACCTGCGGGCCCGCCAGCGCCCCGGAGGCTTCCGGGATCGAGACGCGAGGACCGATGGCAGCCATAGACGAGAGCAGCGCTCTCGGCCTGCTCGACGAAGAGTTCCGCACGCAGTTCGGCGACAGGGCACGTTTCTCCGCGGCGCCTGCCGCTTCACCGCGCACGCTGGTCGACGTCTTCGACGCGTCCGTGCGGTCGTACCCGGACGAGCCGGCCCTGGACGACGGCACCCGCCGCCTCACCTACCGTGCGCTGGCCGTGGAAGTGGAGCGGCTGCGGCGGCGGCTCGCCGGTCACGGGGTCGGGCTCGGGGACCGGGTCGGTGTGCGGGTTCCCTCCGGGACCAATGACCTGTACGTCGCGATTCTCGCCGTGCTCTCCGCCGGTGCCGCCTATGTGCCCGTCGACGCCGAGGACCCGGACGAGCGGGCCGAGCTGGTGTTCGGGGAGGCGGATGTGCGGGCCGTCGTCGGGGCCGGGCACACCATCACCGTCCAGGGCACCTCCGGCTCCCCCGCCGCACGGCCCGGCGCCGAGCACGACGCCTGGATCATCTTCACCTCCGGGTCCACCGGGAAGCCCAAGGGCGTCGCCGTCACGCACCGCAGCGCGGCCGCGTTCGTGGACGCGGAGGCGGCCCTCTTCCTGACCGACGAGCCGATCGGGCCCGGCGACCGGGTCATGGCGGGGCTGTCCGTCGCCTTCGACGCCTCCTGCGAGGAGATGTGGCTGGCCTGGCGGTACGGCGCCTGTCTGGTGCCGGTGCCCCGGTCGCAGGTCAGGAGCGGTGCCGATCTCGGGCCCTGGCTGGTCGAGCAGGAGATCACCGTCGTGTCGACCGTGCCGACGCTGGCCGCACTGTGGGAGCCCGAGACCCTCAACGACGTACGGCTGCTGATCTTCGGCGGCGAGGCCTGTCCGCCCGAGCTGGCGCAGCGGCTGGTCACCGAGGGGCGCGAGGTGTGGAACACCTACGGGCCGACCGAGGCCACCGTCGTGGCCTGTGCGTCGCTCCTGACGGGTGAGGAGCCGGTGCGGATCGGGCTGCCGCTGAACGGGTGGGAGCTGGCCGTCGTCGACGAGGCCGGTGAGCCCGTGCCCCTGGGCGGCAGCGGGCAGCTGGTGATCGGCGGGGTCGGTCTCGCGCGGTATCTCGACGCCGGGAAGGACGCGGAGAAGTACGCGCCGCTTCCGTCGCTGGGCTGGGAGCGGGCCTACCGCAGCGGTGACCTGGTCAGGGCCGAGCCCGAAGGGCTGATCTTCCTCGGGCGGGCCGACGAGCAGATCAAGCTCGGCGGGCGGCGGATCGAGCTGGGCGAGGTGGACGCGGCGCTCCAGGCGCTGCCCGGCGTCGCCGGGGCCGCGGCCGCGGTGCGCAGCGCCCGCAGCGGCAATCAGCTGCTCGTCGGTTACGTGGTCACCCAGGAGGGCTGGGACCACACGGCCGCCGTGGAGAAGCTGCGCACCGAGCTGCCCGCTGCCCTCGTGCCGCTGCTCGCGCCCGTCGCCGAGCTTCCGACCCGGACGTCCGGGAAGGTGGACCGCAACGCTCTGCCCTGGCCCCTGGAGGGTGTGGAGGCCCCCAAGGCCGACCTGTACGGCACCGAGGCCTGGCTCGCCGAGCAGTGGGCGGAGGTGCTGGGCATCCCGGTGACCGCCGCCACCGACGACTTCTTCGCGATCGGCGGCAGCAGTCTGGCCGCCGCCCAGCTCACCACCCGGCTGCGCACCCGCTATCCGAGCGCCGCCGTCCTCGACATCTACCAGCAGCCCACCCTGCGCAAGCTGGCCCGGCGGCTGGAGGCCTCGGCGCAGGACGACGGCTCGCGGCGGACGGTCGCCCCGGTCCCGCTGCGCGCCCAGGCCGTCCAGCTGCTGCTGCTCGTCCCGCTGGTCACGCTGCTCGGGCTGCGCTGGACGCTGGTCCTGGCCGCGGTCGGGAACCTGCTGCCCGGGTACGCGTGGCTGCCGACCGCCCCGTGGTGGCTGCTGGCGGCCGGCGCGCTGCTGTTCCTCAGCCCGCCCGGGCGGATCGCGCTCGCCGCGGGCGGAGCGCGGCTGCTGCTGCGGCGCCTGGAACCCGGGCGGTACCCGCGCGGCGGGAGCATGCATCTGCGGCTGTGGACCGCCGAGCGGCTGGCCGAGTTCAGCGGGGCCACCTCGCTGACCGGATCGTGGCTGGAGCGGTACGCCCGGGCGCTGGGCGCCAGGGTGGGGCCCGAGGTGGACCTGCACTCGCTGCCTCCGGTCACCGGCATGCTGCGGCTGGGCCGTGGGGCCGCCGTGGAGTCCGAGGTGGACCTGTGCGGGTACTGGCTGGACGGTGACCGTCTGGAGATCGGGCCGGTGAAGGTCGGCGCGCACGCGGTCGTCGGCACGCGCAGCGTGCTGTTCCCGGGCGCGCGGATCGGCAAGCGGGCCGAGGTGGCGCCGGGTTCCGCGGTGACCGGGCAGGTGCCCACCGGTCAGCGGTGGGCGGGCGCGCCCGCGGTCAAGCTCGGCAAGGCCAAGCGCAACTGGCCGAAGGAGCGGCCGCAGCGGGGCACGTACTGGCGGGTGATGTACGGGGTGGCGGGCATCGCGCTCGGCGTCCTGCCGCTGCTGTCGGGCGTGGCCGCCCTGCTGGTCGCACGGGCCTTCGTGGCACCCGGAGCCTCCCTCGCAAGGGCCCTGGGCGGGGCCGCGCTCGGGCTGGTCCCGGCCACGCTGGCCTACGGACTGGCCTACGCGCTGCTGATCCTGGTCTGCGTACGGCTGTTCAGCCTGGGGCTGCGCGAGGGCACGCATCCGACGCACAGCAGGGTCGGCTGGCAGGCGTGGACCGTGACGCAGCTGATGGACCGGTCCCGTCAGACACTGTTCCCGCTGTACGCCGGGCTGGCCACGCCGGTGTGGCTGCGGCTGCTGGGCATGCGGATCGGGCGGGGCGCCGAGGTGTCGACGGTGCTCGCGCTGCCGAGCCTGACCACCGTCGGTGACGGGGCCTTCCTGGCGGACGACACGCTGACGGCGCCGTACGAGCTGGGTGGCGGCTGGGTGCGGATCGGGCGCGCGGAGATCGGGCGGCGGGCCTTCCTCGGGAACTCCGGGATGACCGCGCCGGGGCGGAGCGTGCCGGACGGCGGCCTCGTCGGTGTGCTGTCGGCGACGCCGAAGAAGGCGAAGAAGGGCACCTCGTATCTGGGGCTGCCGCCGGTGAAGCTGCCGCGCAGTGCCGCCGGCGGGGATCAGAGCCGTACCTACGAGCCGCCGGCCCGGCTGCTGTGGGCGCGCGGTCTGGTGGAGCTGTGCAGGATCGTGCCGGTGCTGTGCTCGGCGGCGCTGGCCGTGCTGACGGTGGCGGCGCTGTGCGCGCTGGGCCCGTGGGCCTGGGCCCTGTCGGGTCCGGTGCTGCTGGGGGCGGGTGCCCTGGCGGCGGTCGTCTCCGTCGTCGCGAAGTGGCTGCTCGTGGGGCGGCACCGGGCCGGGGAACATCCGCTGTGGAGTTCCTTCGTGTGGCGCAACGAGCTGGCGGACACGTTCGTCGAGGTGCTGGCCGTGCCGTGGCTGGCCGGAGGCGCGCCCGGGACGCCGGTGATGACGGCCTGGCTGCGCGGGCTCGGCGCGCGCGTCGGCAGGGGCGTGTGGGTGGAGAGCTACTGGCTGCCGGAGACGGACCTGGTGACCCTGGAGGACGCCGCCACCGTCAACCGCGGCTGCGTCCTGCAGACTCACCTCTTCCACGACCGGATCTTGCGGACGGATACTGTGGTCCTCCGTGAGGGCGCCACCCTGGGTCCTGGCGGGATCGTGCTGCCCGGCAGCACGATCGGGGCCCGTACGACCCTGGGGCCCGCGTCGCTCGTCATGGCCGGGGAGTCCGTCCCGGACGACACCCGCTGGCTCGGCAACCCGATCGAGGCATGGCGTCCGTGAGCGCGGCCCTCTCGGGGTCGGTGAGCGGTGCACCGGAACCGAGTGGTGGCACAGCGCAGGGAGCAGACACAGCAGTGGCAGTTCAGCAGTCGGTCGGTCCGGACCCGTACTTCCCGGACAACGGTGACTCCCGCTACCGGGTGCACCGCTACGAGCTCGCGCTGGACTACCGCCCGGGCCCGAACCGGCTGGCGGGCACCGCCCGGATCAACGCCATCGCCGGCCGGGCGCCGCTCGGCGAGTTCCAGCTCAACCTGGCCGATTTCAAGATCGGCCGGGTGCGGGTGGACGGCCGGCAGCCGCACTACACGCACCGGGGCGGACGGCTGCGCATCCGCCCGGCCAAGCCCGTACGGGCCGGGGCCGCCTTCACCGTCGAGGTCCACTGGTCCGGCAACCCCAGGCCGGTGGTGAGCCCATGGGGCGAGCTGGGCTGGGAGGAGCTGGCGGACGGGGCGCTGGTGGCGAGCCAGCCGATCGGGGCGCCGTCCTGGTACCCGTGCAACGACCGGCCCGCCGACAAGGCGTCCTACCTGCTCTCGGTCACCACGCCGTCCGCCTATGCGGTGGTCTCGGGCGGGCGGCTGCTGACCCGTACGACGAAGGCCTCGACGACCACCTGGGTGTACGAGCAGTCCGCGCCCACCTCCAGCTATCTCGTCGGCCTGGCCATCGGCAAGTTCCAGACGGTGCTGCTGGGCGACCCGGGACCGGGCGGCGTGCCGCAGCACGGGCACATCCCGGCGCAGCTGCTCCCCGAGTTCTCCCGGGACTTCGCGCGGCAGCCCGCGATGATGGAGCTGTTCCAGGAGCTGTTCGGGCCGTACCCGTTCGACGAGTACGCGGTCGCGGTGACCGAGGAGGAACTCGATGTGCCGGTCGAGGCACAGGGGTTGTCGCTGTTCGGCTCCAACCACGTGGACGGCGCCCGGGGTTCGGAACGGCTGGTGGCGCACGAGCTGGCGCACCAGTGGTTCGGCAACTGCGTGTCCATCGCCGACTGGCGGCAGATCTGGCTGAACGAGGGCTTCGCCAAGTACGCGGAGTGGCTGTGGTCCGAGCGCTCGGGCGGCCGCAGCACCCAGCAACTGGCCGCCGCGGCACACCGGTTGCTGTCCACCCTGCCACAGGACCTGCGGCTGGCCGATCCGGGCCGCAGGCTGATGTTCGACGACCGGCTCTACCAGCGCGGCGGCCTGGCCCTGCACGCGGTGCGCTGCGCGCTGGGCGACGACGCGTTCTTCCTCATGCTGCGCAGCTGGGTGCGGCTGCACCGGAACGGGACGGTGACGACGGCGGCGTTCACCGAGCACGTGGCCCGGTTCGCGGACGAGCCGCTGGACGGTCTGTTCGAGGCGTGGCTGTACCGGGGGAAGCTGCCGCCGCTGCCGACGCTCGGCACGCCCTCAGCGGCCCGGCAAAGGCCGTAGCCTCCTCGCGGCCCGGCCCCTCCCCTTCGCTCACTCGGCGAAGTCCAGCAGTACCTTGACGAGTGGCTCCGGCCGGCGGGCCGGCGCGAGGCCGATGCCCCGGCCGGACCCGGTGACCTGGGTGGTGCGGCCGCCGATGCCGACGAGAGGGTGAGCCGTCATCGCCGTATCGCTCCTCGGTGAGCCGTATCGCGCCCGGATGATGGCTAGACGACCAGGGACAGCAGCAGGACCAGGCCGCCGGCGACGACCGAGATGATCGTCTCCATCAACGACCAGGTCTTGACCGTCTGTCCCACGCTCAGCCCGAAGTACTCCTTCACCAGCCAGAAGCCGGCGTCGTTGACGAAGCTGAAGAAGAGCGAGCCGGCGCCGATGGCGAGGACCAGCAGGGCGGTGTGGGCGGTCGACATGTCGGCCGCGAGCGGGGCGACCAGACCGGCGGCCGAGACCGTCGCCACCGTCGCCGAACCGGTCGCCAGCCGGATCACCACCGCGATCAACCAGCCCAGCAGGAGTGCCGGGATCGACCAGTTCCCGGAGATGTCCAGGATCATCTGGCCCACTCCGCAGTCGATCAGCGTCTGCTTGAAGCCGCCGCCCGCGCCGACGATCAGCAGGATGCCGGCGATCGGCATCAGGCCCTTGTCGACGGTCTGCTGGAGCCGCTCCTTGCTGAACCCGGCGGGCCGGCCCAGCGTGAAGAGGCCGGCGAGCACGGCGGCGAGCAGCGCGATCAGCGGGGAGCCGATGACGTCGAAGACCCGCTGGGTGGCGTTCGCGGGGTCGTCGACGACGATGTCCACCAGGGCCTTGGCCAGCATCAGCACCACGGGCAGCAGCACGGTGGCGAGCGTCGCGCCGAAGCCGGGCCGACGCTCCGGTTCCCCGCAGGCGCGCTGCGGGAGCATGCGGTCGGGGGCGGGGACGTCCACCCAGCGGGCCGCGACCTTCGAGAACAGCGGACCGGCGACGATCACCGTGGGTATGGCGACGAGGATGCCGAACGCCAGGGTCACGCCCAGGTTGGCGTGCAGCACGTCGATGGCGACCAGCGGGCCGGGGTGCGGCGGGATCAGGCCGTGCATCACGGACAGGCCGGCCAGTGCCGGGATGCCGATGCGCATGAGGGAGTAGTTGCCGCGCCTGGCGACCATCAGCACGACCGGGATCAGCAGCACGATGCCGACCTCGAAGAAGAGCGGCAGGCCGATCACGGAGGCGATGAGCACCATCGCCCACGGCATCGCGCGGCCCGACGCCCTGGCGAGGATCGTGTCCACGATCTGGTCCGCGCCCCCGGAGTCGGCCAGCAGCCTGCCCAGAATCGCCCCGAGCGCGATCAGGACACCCACGCCGGCCACCGTGCTGCCCAGACCGGTGGTGAAGCTGGTGATCACCTTGTCGAGCGGCGCCCCGGCGACCGCCCCCAGCGCCAGCGAGCCGATGGTCAGCGCCAGGAAGGCGTGCAGTTTGAACTTGGTGATGAGCAGGACGATCACGGCGATGCCCACCAGGACGGCGATGCCCAGTTGGGCGTGTCCGGCGGAGGTGATCGGCGGAGGCGCGTCCGCTGCCAGCATCTCGACGCTGAGTCTGGTCACGGGTGTTCCCTTGCAGGTACGGGGTGAGCGGGTGAGGTGCTACACGGGGGTGTCGGGAAGCGCGTCCAGTGCCCTCACGGCACGGTCGGCGATCTCCTCGCGGCTGCCGCCGACGTCCACGGCGACTCCGGCCTCGTCCGGCTGAAGCGGTTGCAGCGTGGCGAACTGGGAGTCCAGCAGCGCCGTGGGCATGAAATGGCCCCGGCGGTGGGACATCCGGTCCTCGATGAGCCTTCGGTCGCCCGTGAGGTGCACGAAGACGATCCCGGGAGCCACGGACCTGAGCCGGTCGCGGTACGACCGCTTCAGCGCCGAGCTGCTGACCACCCCGCCCAGCCCGGCCCGCCCCTGTGCCCAGTGGCCGATGGCGTCGAGCCACGGCCACCGGTCGGTGTCGTCGAGCGGGATCCCGGCCGACATCTTCGCGATGTTGGCCTCCGGGTGGAAGTCGTCGCCCTCGGCGTAGGGGACGCCCAGCCGGGCGGCGAGCAGCGGACCGATCGTGGTCTTGCCCGTCCCGGCGACGCCCATCACCACGACGACGTGGGGGGTACGCATGAATGCCTCGCTGTCTTCCTCGACATCCGACGCCGACATCCGGCGTCGGCCACACTGAAACCCATTAGGTACGACTAATTCAAGGGTGTGTGACATATAAGTCTGACTTTTTGAGCCTGTGATCCAAGCCGTACGCTGAGTGCATGAGCACACCGGGCCGGGGGCTGCACGGCCGCGTACTGGACACCCTCGGCCCCGCGATCACGGCGGGCGAGTACCCGCCGGGCAGCGTCCTGCGCACGGACGAACTCGCCCAGCACTTCGAGGTGTCACGCTCCGTGATGCGCGAGGCGGTGCGGGTGCTGGAGTCCATGCACCTGGTCGAGTCCCGCCGCCGGGTGGGCGTGACGGTCCTGCCCAAGGCCGCGTGGAACGTCTACGACCCGCAGGTCATCCGCTGGCGCCTGGCGGGCGCCGACCGCCCGCACCAGCTGCGCTCGCTGACCGTGCTGCGCTCGGCGATCGAGCCGGTGGCGGCGGGCCTGGCCGCGAAGCAGGCCACCCCAGAGCAGTGCGCCGAACTCACCGAGTGCGCACTCGGCATGGTGGCCACCTCACGCGGCCACCGGCTGGAGGAGTATCTGGTCCACGACATCGCCTTCCACCGGGTCATCCTCACGGCCTCGGGCAACGAGATGTTCGCCCGCCTCGGCGACGTGGTGGCCGAGGTGCTGGCCGGCCGTACCCATCACGAGGTGATGTTCGAGGACCCCGACCCGGCGGCCGTCACCCTGCACGTCCAGGTCGCCGAGGCGGTCCGGGCCGGCGACGGCGTCCGCGCCGAGGAGCTGACCCGGGAGATCACCGTGGGCGCCCTCCACGAACTGGACATCCTGGCGCCGTAGCCGCACTGCCCGGGGCCTATTCGAGGAAGTCCCCGTCGACGTACACCCACGCCCCGTCCACCCGCTCGAACCGGCTGCGCTCGTGCAGCGAGCCGCCGCGGTAGGAGGCGCGGTAGGTCACCGTGCCGGTGATGTGGAAGGCGGAGCCGTCGGTGGTGTCGAGGACCTCCAGGCCCGTCCACTTCGTCCCCGCGTCCAGGTCCAGCCGCACGGGGCGGGTCCGGGGGTGCCATGTGCGCAGGAGATATCCCGCGTCCCCCTTCACGAACGCGCTGTACCGCGACCGCATGAGCGCCTCGGCGGTCGGGGCCGCGGCACCCTCGTGACAGCGGCCGCAGCAGGCGTCGTAGGACTCGGGACGGCCGCAGGGGCAGGTGCGCGTGGTCATGCCCCACATTCTGCACGGGCCCGGGGAGGCGCCCGCCCGCCGGTGCGGTGCACAGTGGAAGAGGTGACGCGTCGGTGCGTCCTGTGGCCTCGCAGCGCAGTGAGGAGAGACGGACGATGACTGGACCCCTGATCAACCGTCCTCCGTCCGTGAAGGAATGGCGGCTGAACCTGTACCTGTCCGAACACGACCCGGACACCACGGCCCGGATCGTCCTGGACACCGGTGACAACGTCCTGGAGAGCCACGCGGAGGCCCGCCGGAACCCCTACGACCGTGACGTGCCGGACATAGGCGACGAACTCGCCGCCGGACGTGCGCTGATCGCGATGGGCCGGCTGCTGCTGCGCGCGGCCGCGGGCGACATGAGGGCGGTCGGAGCGGACGAGGCGGAGAATCCCGCGCCGCTGTGGCTGTCCCGGGAATGACGGGCCGTGCCGTGCTCTTCATCGACCGGATCGAAGCGGGACGGCGACTGGGCGCCCGCCTGGAGTACCTGCGGGGCCAGGACGTCGTGGTGCTGGGACTGCCCAGGGGCGGGGTGCCGGTGGCCGCGGAGGTGGCCGACGCGCTCGACGCGCCCCTGGACGTCTGCCTGGTACGGAAACTGGGCGTGCCGGCCCAGCCGGAGCTGGGGATGGGCGCGATCGGCGAGGACGGCGTGCGGGTGATCAACCAGGACGTGCTGCGCCACACCGGCGTGGGGCAGGCGGACCTGGGCCGGGTCGAGGCGCACGAGCGCGAGGTGCTCGCCCGGCGCGCCGCCCGCTACCGGGGCGAGCACGCTCCCGTCGGCATCGCGGGCCGGACCGCCGTGGTGGTCGACGACGGCGTGGCCACCGGCTCCACCGCGCGGGCGGCCTGCCGGATCGCCCGGGCCCGGGGCGCGGCACGCATCGTGCTCGCGGTCCCCGTGGCGCCACGGGACTTCGCCCGGCGCGTCGCCGGGGACGCGGACGAGCTGGTCTGCCTCGACACCCCGGCCGACTTCTTCGCGATCGGCCAGTTCTACGGCGACTTCACCCAGGTCGACGACGAGGAGGTGACGGCCTGTCTGCGGGAGGCGGCCAGGCGCCACGAGCGCTTCGGCACCGGCTCCGAGGACCGCGAGGTGGCGGTGGCGGCCGGTGCGGTACGGCTGCGCGGGCGGCTCACCCTGCCCGCGGGCGCGACCGGCGTCGTCGTCTTCGCCCACGGCAGCGGGAGCAGCCGGCACAGCCCGCGCAACCGGTTCGTGGCCGAGGGACTGAACCGGGCCGGCCTCGGCACCCTGCTGTTCGACCTGCTCACCGAGGCCGAGGAGCGCGACCGGCGCAATGTGTTCGACATCGCGCTGCTGGCCGGGCGGCTGGCCGGGGTCACCGGCTGGCTGCGCGAGGAACCCGACGCGGAGGGGCTCGCCGTCGGCTACTTCGGCGCGAGCACCGGCGCGGCCGCCGCCCTGTGGGCCGCCGCCGAACCGTCCGCGCGCCCCGCCGCGGTCGTCTCCCGCGGCGGCCGGCCCGACCTCGCCGGAGCGCGGCTGTCCGAGGTGACGGCGCCCACGCTGCTCGTCGTGGGCGGCGCCGACCCGCAGGTGCTCGCCCTCAACCGGGAGGCACAGGCACGGCTGCACTGCGAGAACCGGCTCGAGGTCGTCCCCGGCGCCACGCACCTGTTCCAGGAGCCCGGCACGCTGGAGCAGGTGACCGAGCTGGCCCGCGACTGGTTCACGGACCACATGGCGCCCGCGCACGTGTAGTCGCGGATCATGCGAGAGGGGCCCGTCACCCTGTTCCTCGCCGGTGACGTCATGCTCGGCCGGGGCGTCGACCAGATCCTGCCGCACCCGGGCGACCCCGTGCTGCGCGAGGACTACGTGCACGACGCCCGCGACTACGTCGCCCTGGCGGAGGCGGTGAACGGACCGGTGCCGCGGCCGGCCGGCCACTCCTGGCCCTGGGGCGAGGCGCTGCCGGTGCTGGAGCGGGCCGCGCCCGACGTGCGGGTGATCAATCTGGAGACCGCCGTCACCCGGGGCGGGGACTTCGCGCCGGGCAAGGGCGTCCACTACCGCATGCACCCGGACAACCTGCCCGCTCTCGCCGTGGCGCGCCCGGACGTCTGCGTCCTGGCCAACAACCACGTGCTCGACTTCGGGCCGCCGGGCCTTTCGGAGACGCTGGAGTGCCTGGCGGTGGCCGGGCTGCGCACGGCGGGGGCGGGCCGGGACGCGGCCGCGGCGTGGCGGCCGGCGGCGGTCCCGCTGCGGGCGGGCGGACGTCTGCTGGTCTTCTCCTTCGGCATGCCCTCCAGCGGTATCCCGCGCAGCTGGGCCGCGACCGCCGAGGGCTGCGGGGTGGCCCTGTTCACCGCGCCGACCGCACAGACCGCGGCCGACTTCGCCGAGCGCCTGCGGCGGACCGGGCGGCCGGACGACATCGTGGTCGCCTCCGTGCACTGGGGCTCGAACTGGGGTTACGGGGTCTCCCGCGCCGAGGTGCACTTCGCCCACGCGCTGGTCGACGCCGGCGTGGACGTCGTCCACGGGCACTCCTCGCACCACCCGCGTCCGGTGGAGGTGTACCGGGACCGGCTCGTCCTGTACGGCTGCGGCGACCTCGTCGACGACTACGAGGGCATTGGCGGCTACGAGCACTACCGGGACGACCTCAGGCTGCTGTACCTGGCCTCGCTGGAGCCCGGCACCGGCCGGCTGGCCGGCCTCGGGATGGTGCCCCTGCAGGCGCGCCGGATGCGTCTGGAGCACGCGTCGGCCCGGGACACCGCGTGGCTGTGCGCCGCTCTCGACCGCTGCAGCCGCGCCCTCGGGACCCGCGTCGAACTCGGGGACGACGGCCTCCTCACAGCACGGCCCCTGCGGTGAGGCGGAGTTCAGGCCCGCCCGCTCCTGGCCAGGAAGCGGCGCAGACGGGTCAGCGGCCAGGCGTTGATCACGTCCTCCTTGGTGAGCCAGCCGCGCTGGGCAGTGCCGACGCCGTAGCGCAGGTGGGCGAGATGGAGGACGGAGTGGGCGTCGGTGTTCACCGCGAACTTCACCCCGTGCCGCCGGGCCCGCACGATGTCCTCGTCGCGCAGGTCCAGGCGGTCGGGCTGGGCGTTGACCTCCAGCGCGGTGCCGGTGCGGGCGCACGCCTCGAACACCGCGTCCCAGTCGGCGTCGACGCCCGGCCGCTTGCCGATCAGCCGGGTGGTGGGATGGCCGATGACGTTCACGTACGGGTTCTCGCAGGCCCGCAGGAGGCGGCGGGTCATCGACCGGCGGTCCTGGTCGAAGTGGGAGTGGAGGGAGGCCACGCACAGATCGAAGCCGGCCAGGAACTCCTCGGGCCAGTCCACCTCTCCGTCGGGGCCGATGTTCAGTTCCGTGCCGTGCAGCAGCCGCATCCGGTGCCGGGTGCCGTCCAGTTCCCGCAGCCGCTCGCGCTGGGCGAGGATCTTCTCGTCGGTCATGCGCTGCATGTACAGGTTGGGCGCGTGGTCGGTGACCGCGTAGTAGGCGTACCCGCGTTCGGCCGCGGCCTCCACCATGGTCTCCAGCGGCGCGAGGCCGTCGGTGAGGTCCGTGTGGGTGTGCAGGTCGCCGCGGATGTCCCGCTCGGTCAGCACCTCGGGCAGCTCGCCGCGCAGCCCGGCCTCGATCTCGCCGCGGTCCTCCCTGAGCGCGGGCGGGATCCAGGGCAGGCCGAGGCGGTCGTAGACCTCCTCCTCCGTACGGGAGGCGAGCGACGTGCCGCTGTCCGCGTCGAACAGGCCGTACTCCGAGAGCTTGAGTCCCTGGTGGACGGCGATGGTGCGGGTGCGGATGTTGTGCCCCTTGGACCCGGTGAAGTACTGCAGTCCGGCGCCCCAGGACGCGGGCGGCAGCACCCGCAGGTCCACCTGGACCCCCTTGCGGGTGCGGATCGACGTCTTCTTCCCGCCGTGGGCGATCACCTCCGCGGTCGTCGGCAGCGCGACGAGGGCGTCCATGAAGGGCGCCGACCGGTTCGCCGCGACGAGAATGTCGATGTCGCCGATGGTCTCCCGCATGCGCCGCAGCGACCCGGCGTAGGTGCAGCGCTTGCAGCCGGTCACCGCGGACAGTTCGGCGACGATCTCCTCGGCCGTGTCGAGGGCCAGGTGGACCGGGATACGGTCGCCCGCCTGCCGCAGCAGCTCGATCCCGTGCAGGATGTTCTCCTGCGTCTTCTCGCCGAACCCCTTCAGATCGGCCAGTGCGTCCGCCGCGATGGCCGCGGCCAGTTCGTCCACCGAGGAGATGTGCAGGTCCTCGTAGAGGCGCAGTGCCTTCTTCGGGCCGAGGGTGGGGATCGTGATCAGCTCGCGGACCCCGGCGGGGATCTTCGCCCGGCGCTCCTCGACCACCGCCATGGTGCCGGTGCGCAGGTACTCGGTCACCTTCTCCGCGATGGACCTGCCCACGTTCGGGATCTCCCTGAGGCCGTCCGCGTCCAGCTGCGAGATGTCGACCGGATGACCGCCGATGGCACGCGCGGCCTTCTCGTAGGCGCGCGCCTTGAAGGCGTCGCCTCCCGTGATCGCGACGAGGTCCGCGTACTCCTGCAGGAGCGCCTCGACCTCTTCATTGGGCCGGGCCACTCCTCAAGTCTAGGGACGCCACAACGGGTGTTCCCGTTTCGCCCACTCCCTGCTCACCGACCCCGTCCGCAGTCCCCGCCTGGCCTCCGGGTCCCCCAGGGCCATGCCGATGTGGCCGGCCAGGACCACGCCGATCGTCAGGGCCAGCCAGTCGTGGACGAAGGTCGCCGAGGTGCGCCACATCAGCGGGGTGAGATGGGTGAACCACATCATCAGGCCGGTGGCGAGCATGACCAGGGTGGCGCCGGCGATCCAGGCGGCGTAGATCTTCTGGCCGGCGTTGAACTTGCCCGCCGGACGCGAGGAGGGGCGCTTGTCCCGGACCAGCGCGGCACGCAGCCAGGTGCGGTCGTGCGGGCCGAAGCGGTTGAGGAAGCGCAGGTCGTGTCGGAAGGCGCGGGAGGCCAGGCCCAGCAGGACGGGGACGGGCAGGGCGAGTCCGGCGCACTCGTGGATGCGGACGACCAGGGCGCGGCGGCCGACGAGTATGGCCAGCTCCGGGATGTAGAGGCAGGCCGCGGTGACCACGCACACGCCCATCAGCAGGGCCGTCGTGCGGTGCACCCACCGTTCGGCGTGGCTGAAGCGGCGGATGCGGGCGCCCGGCGGCGCCGGGGTCTCAGCTCGTAGGCTCATCGGTGCGTCCGTTCGAGCGGCCCACCCAGGCGTCGACGTCGTAGCCGAGGTTCTCCCAGTAGCCGGGCTGGACGTGGTCGGTGACGGTGATGCCGGAGAGCCACTTGGCGGATTTGTAGAAGTACATGGGGGCGACGTAGAGGCGGACGGGGCCGCCGTGGTCGTGGCCGATGTTCTTGTCCTGCATGCGCAGGGCGACCAGGATGTCCGGGCGGCGGGCCTGGTCGAGGGTGAGGCTCTCGGTGTAGGTGCCGTCGAAGCAGGTGAAGCGGAGGGCCTTGGCGGTCGGCCGGACACCGGCCGCGTCCAGCAGGCGGGAGAGCCGTACGCCCTCGAAGGGGGTGCCCGGGACCCGCCAGCCGGTGACGCACTGGACGTCCTTGACCAGCCGGGTCTGCGGCAGGGCGCGCAGGTCGGCGAGGGTGTAGGTGCGCGGGTGGTCGACCAGGCCGTCGATGGTCAGCCGGTAGTCGGCGGGCCCCTTGTCCGGGACGGACGCTGCGACCGAGTAGTAGCGGAAGCCGCCGCCGTTGGGCAGCAGGCCGGTCAGGCCCGTCGGGTCCTTGCCGGAGAGGCTGCCGAGGATGCCTTCCAGTCCGCGTTGCAGCACGGGTGCGGTGGCCACGCCGAAGGCGCCCAGGCCGAGGGTGCCGAGGAAGACACGGCGTCCGATCGGCCTGCCGTGGGCGTCGGGTCCCTCGGATGGTTCAGAGTTCACGCATTCATTCGAGCACTTCGGGCCCCGTGGGGCCAGGGTGTACGGCCGGTGGTCAGACTTCTGTAATCACTTCTCACCCACGGCTCGGTGGGGCGCCGCGGGAACGCCTGGGCTCGGTCGGACACGCCTCGGAAACGCCTACGCCTCGGTCGGGGACGCCTCGGGAACACCTGCGGCTCCGTCCCGGGCACCTCGGGAACGCCTACGGCTCCGTCGGGGACGCCTCGGGAAACGTCCCGCCGAGTGCGCAGCGCCGGGCGGTTCGGAAGGACTGCCACCCGTCGCGGTGCGGATAGGACCAGGGCGCCCGGGTGGCGTGGCGGCCGATGCGCTGGAACAGGGCCGCCGCCTCGGCCGGGCGCCCGGCGCAGGACATCGCGAAGGCCAGGTGGTTGAGGTCGACGTGGCGGCGGGGGTGGTCGTCGTGCTCCCACTCCAGCCACCAGTCGAAGCAGGCCCGCAGGATCCGCCGGGCGCGGGGGCCCGCCCAGTGCCCGGAGGCGGCCGGGTCCGCGGGGGCGAGCCCGGCGGCGGCCAGGACGCGGTAGCGCTCGGCGTAGGCGACCACCGGCAGGACGGCCAGCGGGGAGTCGGCGGGGGCCTCGGCGGCGGCCCGCTCGGCCAGGTCGTACGCCTCGTGGGACTCGGCCCGGCCGCCCGGGGGCCGCTCGGCGAGACGGGCGACCAGCAGATGGTGGGCGTGGTGGTGCTCGGGGTGGCGGTCGCGCAGTTCGGCGAAGGTGCGCAGCAGTTCCTTCTCGGGGCCCATGGTGCGCGCCAGCAGGAGCAGGCCGAGCAGGGGGGTGGGGTCGGCGGGGGCGAGCGCGGCGGCGGTGGTGCAGGCCTCGCGGGCCCGGTCGGGTTCCTCCTTGCCGCCGAGGGCGCGGTGGACCAGGGTCAGGGCGAGCAGGGTGGTGGCGTCGGCGGAGCCCGGCTCGGCGAGCTGCCACTCGCGGGCCCAGGCGGCGGCGTACGGCTGGGCGGCGAGCACGGTGGCGCGGTGGCCGCGGCGGTCCCAGTCGTCGCCGGTGTGCAGCAGCAGCGAGCGGGCGGACTGCCAGCGGCCCTGCGCCAAAGCGGCCCGGGCGGTGCGCAGTTCGGCGTCGTCGAGAGCTTCGTCGAAGGCGTCGGCCGGGGCAATGGCGGAGGCGCCGGCCGGGGTAACGGCGGAGGCGACGGTACCGGCCGGGGCGAGGGCGCCGCCGGAGGAGAGGGCACCGGCTAAGGCGCCGGAGTCGTCCGGGGCGGTCTCGCCGGACTGGTCCGTGGGGGCGCGGCGAGCGCCGAGCAGAGGCAGGGGTGGGGGCACCGCAGGACTTCCTGTTTCTCGGGCTGCCATCGACCGATCACGCACAGCAAACCCCCAGCCAAGGTTTGCGTCAAGCGGAACCGGGGTGATGCCGACTTCAACCACCGTTCCAGGAGGGGTACTTGAGACACGGGCGCCCTGGTTGCCGTACTACGGAGCGACGCAGGGGCGGATGTCTGTGGCGTACGCCATGGCGCAGGGAGGACATGCCGCACACCATGGCCGGACGGTCATGCCGCCCGCGGTCGCCCTTGCGACCGGCCGCGCGGCGTGACCGGCCAACCTGCCCGGTTCCGGGCACCGTCCGGGGCAATGGGGCCCCGGGAGCGCTAGAGTCGGCTCTCACGCGTCCGTGGTCCGGCCGATGATCGAGGTACGCAGCGTGTCCGTTCTGGTTCTCCTCCTCGCCGTGAGCGCCGCCTGTTGCGTGGGCTTCGGATTCGTGCTCCAGCAGAACGCCGCCCAGAACGCACCGCTCGGCGACTTCCTGTCCTTCCGGCTGCTGCTGGACCTGATGCGGGTGCCGCGCTGGCTGGGCGGCATCGCCCTGATGGTGGCCGGCATGGCACTCGGCGCGATCGCCCTCGGCAAGGGTGAGATCTCCCTGGTCGAGCCGCTGCTCGCGACGAACCTGCTGTTCGCGCTCGCCCTGTCCCGCCACCAGACCAGGCAGCCCCTGGGCCGCCAGGGCTGGACCGGCCTCGCCCTGCTCGCCGGGGGCGTGAGCGCGTTCATCCTGGCGGGCGAGCCACACGCCGGCCACGCCGTCACCGACCCGGTGCGGCACTGGCTGATCATCGGCGCGACGCTCGGCGCGGCCATGGTGCTCACGACGTACGGAAAGCGGTCCCGGCTGAGCTGGGGCCCGGTGCTGCTGGCCACCGCCGCCGGGCTGCTGTACGGCGTGCAGGACGCGCTGACCCGGGTGAGCGGCACCCGCTTCGCCGCCGGCGGCTTCACGGAGCTGCTGACCGGCTGGCAGCCGTACGGCGTGCTGGCGCTCGGCGTCACCGGTCTCGTGCTGGTGCAGAGCGCCTTCGAGACGGCTCCGCTGCGCATGTCGCTGCCCGCGCTGACCGCGGCCCAGCCGCTCGCCGGGATCCTGTGCGGGGTGGGCTTCCTCGGTGACCGGCTGCGCACCGACACCGGCGCGCTGGCCTGGGAGGCGGCGGGGCTCGCGGCGATCGTCGCGGGCATCGTGCTGCTCGGGCTGCACCCGGCGATGCCGCGCGGCGCGGGACGTACGGAGCGGGCCCGGGACCTCCAGCGGCGCTGAACCAGCCCGACCGGGACCTTTGGCCGCGCCGAACCGGCCCGACCGGGACCTTTGGCCGCGCCGAACCGGCCCGACCGGGACCTTTGGCGGCGCCGAACCGGCCCGCCGGGCACCTGCTTGGATACGGGCATGAACCCTGCTGAGGAGATCCTCGACATCGTCGACGAGCACGACCGGGTCGTCGACCGGGTCCCGCGCGGCGAGGCGTACGCCCGGGGCCTGCGGCACCGGTGTGTCTTCGTCCAGGCCCGGGACGCGGCCGGACGTCTCTTCGTGCACCGCCGCACCGCCACCAAGCTGGTGTTCCCCTCCCTGTACGACATGTTCGTCGGCGGAGTCGTGGGAGCGGGCGAGTCCTACGACGAGGCGGCGCTCCGGGAGGCCGAGGAGGAACTGGGGGTCACCGGTCTGCCCCGGCCGGAGTTCCTCTTCAAGTTCCTGTACGACGACGGCACCGGGAAGAGCTGGTGGTCGGCGGTGTACGAGGTGCGCTGCGAGCTGGAGGTGCGGCCCCAGGCGGAGGAGATCCAGTGGCACGACTTCCTGGCCGAGGACGAGGTGGAGCGCAGGCTCGGCGCGTGGGAGTGGGTGCCGGACGGGCTCGCGGCGTACGAGCGGCTGAGGGCGTTCCGCGCCGCCCGCTGAGGCCCCGGTAGGGTCCTCGGCGTGATCGAATTCGTGCGGAACGTCCGGCTCTGGTTCGCGCCGGAGCAGGTACGGGAAGAGGGCAGCACACCCGACTACCGGTTCTCGCTGGCCAACGAGCGCACGTTTCTGGCCTGGTTGCGGACCGCGCTCGCGCTGATCGGCGGGGGTTTCGCGGTGGACCAGTTCCTGCCGGACCTGCGCTGGGCGTGGCGGGTCGGCCTCGCGCTGGCGCTGCTCGGCGCCGGTGTGCTGTGCTCGCTGCGCGCGGTGAACCACTGGGTGCGCTGCGAGCGGGCGATGCGGCGGGGCGAGGACCTGCCGGCCTCCCGGTTCCCGGCGATGCTGAGCCTGGTGGTCGCGGTGGTGGCCGTCGCGATGGTCGTGGTGGTGCTGGTCGGATGGGCGGGGTGAGCGCGGGGGTCCGGGATCCGGGGCTGCAGCCGGAGCGGACCCGGCTGGCCTGGCGGCGTACGACGCTGTCCAGCACCGTGGCGGCCGTACTCGCCGTGCGGACCGCGCTGCACGGCGGGGCCTCCGCCGCCGGGCTCACGGTGTGCGCGTTGTGCTGTGCGCTCTGGCTGGGCTTCCTGTGGGTGGCCCACGACCGCATCCGCGCCCTGGCGACGAGCCCCCGCCCGGCCGCGCTGGCACCCCGGCACGCGACGGCGGCGGTGCTGTGTGCGGTGGCGATGGCGGTGTGCGCGGCCCTGCTCGTGGTCTAGGGACGATCCCGGGCACTCGTACGCCACATGACCGGAATACCCGGATATACACCTTTCGCGTGGCAGCCTTTCCGACGTCATGCCCCCGTACCACCCGAAGGTGAGCACCATGACCACCCTCCACCAGGAACACACCGCGCACGGCACGCACCACCACGGCCCGGACTGCGGGCACACGGCCGTGCAGCACGGCGACCACCTCGACTACCTGCACGACGGACATCTGCACCGCGAGCACGGCGACCACTGGGACGAGTGCGAGCCGGCCGGCCACACCCCGCACGAGGACCACGAGCACGTGCACCACGAGGAGTGCGGGCACGCGCGCGTGCAGCACGGCGACCACGTCGACTACCTCCACGACGGACACCGGCACGCCGAGCACGAGGACCACTGGGACGACCACTGACCCCGCCGGCCGGCAGACACGGGCCGACGGCTCCCCGGGGGCAGCGCACCGGGAAGCCGTCGGCCTATCGTGGCTCCGGTCACGTTTCCCGCCACCTTGGACGGATCCACTGGACGGCATACCGACCGGTCGGCATCATGAGTCGCGTTGCTGTTCACCCGTTTCCAGGAGTGATGTATGAGCGCCGACCACCCGCCCGGACTCGATCTCGACCGGCTGCGCGGCCTGCTCGACCGTGAGCGGCCCGGTCTGACGGCCGGCCCGCTGACCGGCCGGCTGATCGAGGGCGGACGGTCGAACCTCACCTACGCGGTCACCGACGGCACCGCCAAGTGGGTGGTCCGGCGGCCGCCGCTCGGCCATGTGCTGGCCACCGCCCACGACATGAAGCGTGAGCACCGGGTGATCAGCGCGCTGCACCCGACCGAGGTGCCGGTCCCGCGGCCGGTGCTGCTGTGCGAGGACGAGGAGGTGCTCGGAGCGCCGTTCTACGTCATGGAGTTCGTCGAGGGCACCCCGTACCGCACGGCGGACCAGCTCGCCCCGCTGGGCGCGGAGCGCACCCGCAACGCGGTGCTGTCCCTGGTGGACACCCTGGTCGAACTGCACGCGGTGGACCCGGCCGAGGTGGGCCTCGCCGACTTCGGGCGACCGGAGGGATTCCTGGACCGGCAGCTGCGCCGCTGGGGCAAGCAGCTGGACGCCTCCCGCAACCGCGACCTGGCCGGCATCGACGAGCTGCACGCGGCTCTCGGGCGCGCCCTGCCCGCCTCCCCCGCGCCCGCCGTCGTGCACGGCGACTACCGCCTCGACAACGTGCTGATCGGCCCGGACGACAGGATCAACGCGATCCTCGACTGGGAGATGTCGACCCTCGGCGACCCGCTGACCGACCTGGGCCTGCTGGTGATGTACTCCCAGCCGCTCGGCATGGCCGAATCGCCCGTGTCCACCACCGCCGAGGCCCCGGGGCACCCGTCCCCGCAGGAGCTGATCGAACGGTACGCCGCACGCTCCGGGCGCGACGTCTGCGCCGTCTCCTGGTACACGGCGTTCGCCTGGTTCAAGCTCGCCGTGATCCTGGAGGGCATCCACTACCGGTACACGCTCGGCCAGACGGTCGGGCGCGGCTTCGACCGGATCGGCGACCTCGTACCCGTCTTCATCGACCACGGACTGACCACTCTTCAGGAAGGCTGACCGGACATGCACTTCGCGTTCGACGCACGTACCGAGGAGCTGCGCGGCAAGCTGCTCGCCTTCATGGACGAGTACGTCTATCCGGCCGAGGCCGTGGCCGAGGAGCAGCGGGCCGCGCTGGCGTCCCCCTGGGACACCCCGGCCGTGGTCGAGGAGCTGAAGGCGGAGGCCCGCAGGCAGGGTCTGTGGAATCTCTTCCTCCCCGACGCCGAGCACGGGGCCGGGCTGACGAACCTCCAGTACGCGCCGCTCGCCGAGATCACCGGCCGCTCCCCGCATCTGGCGCCCACCGCGACGAACTGCGCCGCGCCCGACACGGGCAACATGGAGGTGCTGGCGCAGTTCGGCAACGAGCAGCAGAAGAAGCAGTGGCTGGAGCCGCTGCTGGCCGGTGAGATCCGCTCGGCGTTCGCGATGACGGAGCCGGACGTCGCCTCCTCCGACGCCACGAACATCACCACGCGCATCGAGCGAGCCTCCGACGGCACGGACGAGTACGTCATCACCGGCCGCAAGTGGTACATCTCCGGGGCGATGAACCCCGACTGCAAGATCTTCATCGTGATGGGCAAGACCGACCCCGACGGCCCGGACATCCGCCGTCAGCAGTCGATGGTCCTGGTCCCGCGGGACACCCCGGGCGTCAGCGTGAGGCGCGCGATGCAGGTCTTCGGCTACGAGGACCACTCCCACGGCGGCCACGCCGAGGTGATCTTCGACCACGCGCGCGTGCCCGTCACCAACCTGATCGGCGAGGAGGGCGGCGGCTTCGCCATCGCCCAGGCCCGGCTCGGCCCCGGCCGGATCCACCACTGCATGCGGCTGATCGGCATGGCCGAGCGGGCGATCGAGCTGATGTGCCGGCGGGCCGTGTCCCGTACCGCGTTCGGCAAGGCGCTGGCCCAGCAGGGCGTGGTCCACAACTGGATCGCGGACGCCCGGGTGACGGTCGAGCAGCTGCGGCTGCTGGTGCTGAAGACGGCCTGGCTGATGGACACCGTCGGCAACAAGGGCGCGCACACCGAGATCCAGGCCATCAAGATCGCCACGCCCCGCGCGGTGGTCGGGATCCTCGACCGCGCGATCCAGCTGTACGGCGCGGGCGGCGTGAGCCAGGACTTCCCGCTGGCCGAGCTGTACGCGGCGGCGCGCACCCTGATGATCGCCGACGGCCCGGACGAGGTGCACCAGCGGTCTCTGGCCCAGCGGGAGTTGAAGAAGTACCTCTAGGAGGCGTGTGCAAGGGGGCGGTCGCCGCGGGCGACCGCCCCCTTTTTTTCCGCTCCGTCTGCGGGGCTACGGGCGCAGCGCCCGCAGCAGCAGGTCCGCCAGGTGGTCGGCGACCTGCTGGGGGGTGAGCGGGCCGCCGGGGCGGTACCAGGTCGACAGGTGGTGCACCGAGCCGAAGTGGTAGTCCACGACCAGGTCGGCGGGGGTCGCCGTGGAGAAGACGCCCTCGCGCTGGCCCTCCTCGATGAGCGCACGGAAGCGTTCGTGGTAGCGCCGGCGCTCGGCACGCACCTGCTTGTTCTTCTCCGGGCTCAGATGGTGCATGGAGCGGAAGAAGATCATCGCGTCGTCGAGGTTCTCGATCGTCGTGACGACGACGTCCGCCGCCGCGTCCCGCACCCTCTTCTCGACCGGCTCGTCCGCGTCCGCGAACGCGTCCAGCCGCTCCTGCTGGACGCGCAGCACGCGCGCGTACACCTCGTGCAGAAGGTCGTCCTTGGAGCCGAAGTAGTGGTACAGCGCACCCTTGGTGACGCCGGCCGCCTCCACGATCTCCTGCACCGAAGTGCGGTCGTAGCCCTGCTCGGCGAAAAGACGGGTGGCGGCGTTCAGCAGCCGCTGCGGAACGGGCGTTCCATCTCCGTCCGTCGTCCTGGGCACTGCGCCACCTGCCTTTCCGTCGTTCTACTGACTGTCGCTGCCGCTGCCCTGCGCCTGGGAACGCAGCTCCCGACGGAGGATCTTCCCACTCGCCGTCTTCGGCAAGTCGGGCAGGATCTCCACCTGGCGCGGATATTTGTAGGCAGCCAGTCTCTCCCTGCAGTACATCGCAAGTTCATCCGGGTCCGCCTGCGCGCCCGGACGGAGGCTGATGTAGGCCCGGACGGTCTCTCCCCGGTAGCCGTCGGGCACGCCCACGACGGCCGCCTCGCGCACCGCCGGATGGGTGTAGAGGACGTCCTCGACCTCGCGCGGCCACACCTTGAAGCCGGACGCGTTGATCATGTCCTTCTTGCGGTCCACGACGTACAGCCAGCCTTGTGCGTCCATGAAACCGATGTCACCGGTGCGCAGCTCGCCGTCCGGGAAGGTCTCGGCGGTGGCCTCGGGGCGCCGCCGGTAGCCGGGGACCACCTGGGGCCCGCGCACGACGATCTCGCCCTGCTCGCCGAAGGGGACCTCCTCGCCGCGCTCGTCCACGATGCGCACGACGGTGTCCGCGCCGGGCACGCCGACCGCGAGCGTCCCGGAGACCGGGTCGACGGGCGCCTCCAGGCCGGGCGGGACGGCGGCGCACGGGCCGGTGCACTCGGTGAGGCCGTAGCCGACGCGGATGTACGGCCCGAAGCGCTCGCGGAACCTCTCCACCAGGGCGGGCGGCACGGGGGCGCCGCCCGAGGAGAGGTTCACGAAGGAGGCGAAGTGCTCGCGGGTGACGCCGGGGTGGGCGGCGAGGGCCAGGTAGGCGGTGGAGGGGCCGACCGTGTAGTGCGGGCGGTGCTCGGCGAACGCCTCCAGGACGACGCCGGGCTCGAAGCGGTAGCCGAGCACCAGGGTGCCCGCGCTGTTCAGGCAGGCGCCGAACTGGCAGACCATCCCGGTGATGTGGAACAGCGGGGCCAGCGCGTAGTAGACGGGCGCCTCGGGCAGATCGAGCCCCGTGCGCTGGCGCTCGGCGTTGTGCATGATGTTGCCGTGCGTGTTGGTGGCGCCCTTCGGGGTGCCGCTGGTCCCCGAGGTGTAGCTGATCAGGGCGATGTCGCCGGGACGCGGATCACGGCCCTCGGGAGCCGTGCCGCCCCGCCGGGCGACGGTGGCCAGGTCGTCGGCGTCGGGGGCCTGGGGCAGCCGCTCGAAGCCGAGCACGCGCGCGTCGTCACGCGTCTGGAAGTCCCGCTCGCACCCGGTGAGCACGATCCGCACCGGCGAGTCGGCGGCCGTCTCCCGCAGGTACCCCTCCCAGGCGCGGTCGGAGCAGATCAGCGCGGCGACCTCGCCGTCCCGCAGGACGTGACCGACCTCGGCCGACTTGTACATGGGGTTGACGGGCACGACGGTCGCGCCCGCCTTCCAGGCGCCGAGGACGGCCAGCACGAAGTGCGGGGAGTTCTGCAGCAGGACGGCTACCCGGTCGCCGCGCTCCACCCCGCGTCCGGCGAGGTGGGCGGCCACCGCGTCGCTCAGCTCGTCGATCTCGCGGTAGGTCAGCCGGGCGTCGAAGTAGGCGAGGAAGGTGCGCTCGGGGGCCTCGGCCACGGCGCGGCGCAGGGCGTGCACGAGGGAGTCGGCGGGCCGGACCGGCTCGCGCTGGGCCTCGCTGAGCAGGGCGAGCCAGGGCCGGGCCCCGTAGGGGGAGGCGCTCACAGTGCTGCCTCCCACTTCTGCTGGATGTGGTTCATGCCGGCCAGCCAGCGGTCGGGGGTGGCGGCCCGCGCCTGGTAATACTCGGCGACCTCGGGGTGCGGCAGGATAAGGAAGCGGTCCTCCTCGATGCCGCGGAAGAGGGCGTCGGCGACCGCCTCCGGCTCGATCGCGGTGGACTGCAGCACCAGGGCGCCCGCGCTGCCGGTGGCGGCCAGCATGTCGGTACGGACGCCCTGGGGGCAGATGGCGTGGACCTTGAGGCCCCGGTGGCGGTAGGTGAGGGACAGCCACTCGGCGAAGGCCAGCGCGCCGTGCTTGGTGACGCTGTAGGAGGGGGCGCCGATCATGGTGAGGAGTCCGGCGGCCGAGACCGTGGAGACGAACCTGCCGCGCCCGCGCTCCAGCCAGTGCGGCAGCAGCGCGTGGGCCGCCCGGACGTGCGCCATCACGTTGACGTCCCAGGACAGCTCCCAGGACCTCTCGTCGAGGGGCTCGCCGGCCGCCGTGCCCTCGAAGGCGACGCCGGCGTTGGCGCAGAAGACGTCCACGGTGCCGCCGAGCGCGTCGCGGGCGTCGCCGACGATCGCCGAGGCGTCACCCGGTACGGCGATCCCGCCGATCTCCGCCGCCACCGCCTCGGCCTTGCCGGCATCGAGGTCGTTCACGACGACCCGGGCGCCCTCGGTGGCGAACCTGCGGGCCAGCGCGGCCCCGATCCCCCCGCCCGCTCCGGTGACGACCACTCCCGCATCCTGCACGGCTTCCACCATCGGTCTCCTTCGACACGACGCGACTCGGCTCAGCGATGGCCAGACTAACCAGTCGGTATGTGTAAAAGGAAGGGTGCCTGGACCAACCTAGGGGCGCGGGGCTGTATCGATGTGCGGCTCCGCCGCGCGAGCGCGAGCAACCCCGTACGGCTTGCACCTTCCACACAAACGGAGGTCATCCATGCGCCTGTCCAGACGGAGCCTTCTCGCATCGGCCACGATGACGGCACTTCCCGCAGCACCGGCCACGGCCCGACCCCGCGAGCGACTGCACACCGGCTTCGAAAGACTCGCGGCCGACGGCTACTCGGCACTCGGCGGCCGGCGCGTCGGCGTCGTCACCAACCCGACCGGCGTCACCGAAGACGTCCGCCACATCGTCGACGTCATGCACGCCGACCCCCGGGTACGGCTCACCGCGGTCTTCGGCCCCGAGCACGGCTTCCGCGGCACGGCCCAGGCAGGCGGCTCCGAGAGCCGCTACGACGACCCGGCGACCGGCCTGCCCGTCTACGACACCTATCTGAAGAGCGGTCGCCCCCTGGCCGACATCTTCACCGCCTCCGGCGTCGACACGGTCGTCTTCGACATCCAGGACGTGGGCGCCCGCTTCTACACGTACATCTGGACGCTGTACGACTGCATGGAGGCGGCACAGCTCGCGGGCAAACGGTTCGTCGTCCTCGACCGCCCGAACCCGGTCACCGGCCGCTCGGCCCAAGGGCCCGTCCTGCACAAGGAGTTCGCCTCCTTCATCGGCCGGCAGCCGATTGCGCAGGCGCACGGGATGACCGTGGCCGAGCTGGCCCGGCTGTTCAACGGGGAGTTCCTGAGCAAGCCCGTCCCGCTGGAGACCGTCCTGATGACCGGCTGGAGCCGCACACGGTTCTACGACGCCTGGGGCCTGCCCTGGGTGCCGCCGAGCCCGAACATGCCGACCCCGGACACCGCGCTGGTGTACTCGGGCACGTGCATGTTCGAGGGCACCAACCTCTCCGAGGGGCGCGGCACGACCCGGCCCTTCGAGCTCCTCGGCGCCGACGGGATCGACGGCCGGTGGGCCGCCGCGGTCAACGAACTCGGGCTGCCGGGCGTGCGGTTCCGGGAGGCGTACTTCGCGCCCACCTTCTCCAAGTTCGCGGGCAAGACCGTCGGAGGCGTACAGATCCATGTGCACGACCGGGCCGCCTACGACCCCGTCCGCACCGGGATCGCCCTGCTGGTGACCGCCAGGAAGGCCTGGAACGGCTTCGCCTGGCGCCCGGACGACTGGATCGACAGGCTCACCGGCTCCACCCGGGTGCGGACGATGATCGACGCGGGCGCGGGTACCGACGAGGTGGCCGGCGCCTGGCAGGAGGAGTTGGAGGCGTTCCGGAGCGTGCGAAGGAAATATCTGCTCTACAAGTGACGCGCCGTGTATGGCCAACTCCGCCCCGTCGCAGGACGATGCGCCCATATCGCATCGTTTCGGGGGGGACGAGGGAGCCTGACATGGCGGAGCCTGGGATGAGCGTGACTCCCTACTGGGAGCTGACCTTCGACGCGGACGGGGACGTGGACGGCCCCGAACGCGACCGGCTGCTGGCGCAGGTCACGGACCATGGCGTCCGTGACCTGATCGTCTTCGCGCACGGCTGGAACAACGACCGTTCGGGCGCGACCGCGCTGTACCGGCGCTTCTTCGCCCCTGTCCCCGGGCTCGCCCCGAAGGCGCGGATCGGGTACGTGGGCGTGATCTGGCCGTCGATGCGGTTCTGCGACGAGCCGATCCCGGACTTTCCCAGGTCCGTGGCGGCCACGGCGGTACCGGGCCCGGCACTGGACGAGGACACCCGGCGGGCGCTGCTCACGGCCTTCCCCGACCAGGCCTCCGCGGTCGGCCGGATGGCCGATCTGCTGGACGGACGGCCCGGCGGCGAGGGGCTGGCGGAGTTCGGGCGGCTGGCCCGGCAGCTGGCCGGGGCGCCGCAGCCGTCCGCGGCGGACACCTCGCAGCAGGGCGAGCCCTCGGTGCTCGGCGGGGACACCACGGCCGCCTGCGAGGAGTTCGCCGCGGCCCTGGCCGGGCTCGCCTCGCCCGGGGAGCCCGCCGGATTCGCCCTGCCGAACCCCTGGGAGGGTGCCAAGGAACTGCTGCGGCAGGCGGCGTACTACACGATGAAGCGGCGGGCCGGGGCGGTAGGTGAGCACGGACTGGGGCCTGCCATCGGGCAGTTGGCCCGCACGGCGTCGGGCGTGCGGGTGCATCTGGTCGGGCACAGCTTCGGCGGACGGCTGGTGTCGTTCGCGCTGCGCGGTCTGCCCGCGGGGGTGCGCGCGGTGAAGTCCGTGACGCTGCTCCAGGGGGCGTTCTCGCACTACGCGTTCGCGGCCCGGCTGCCCCAGGACCGGGACACCGCGGGTTCGCTCAAGGACCGGCAGCACCTCATCGACGGCCCGCTGGTGTGCTGCCATTCGCACTTCGACGCGGCGCTCGGCACCTTCTACCCGCTCGCCTCGCGTCTCGCGGGGGACAACAGCTCGCTGCTGGGCCTCGACATCGCGGCGGTGCTGGGACCCGAGTGGGGCGCCATGGGACACGACGGGGTGCAGGCGGTCCCGGGCACCGCCGCGCTGGACCTCGCCGCGGCGCTGAACGGGGCGCTGCCCGCCTCGGGCTGTGTGAACGTGGACGCCGCCGCGGTCGTCCGCCGCGGGGGCCCGCCGGCCGGGGCGCACAGCGACATCCTGCACCCCGAGCTGGCACGGGTGGTGCTGGCGGCGGGCCGTATCGCCTGACCCGCCGCCCGCGTCACCTCGCCCGATCCGCAGCGGCGCCCCGGCAGTGCGTCGGCACTGCCTCAGCACTGCGTCAACAGTGCCTCAGCGGTGCGAGGTGTACTCCACGACCTGCTGGAAGGTCGGCCGGTTCTGCCAGCTGATCTTGCCGTGCTTGATGCCGCCCAGGGTGCGCTGGTTGATCGAGTCGGCGCACCACTGGTCGCCGGCGGAGCACAGGTCGTCGCCCGGGTAGACCTGGGCGGCGGTCAGGCCGGCAGCCTGCTTCAGGGTGCTGATCAGCATGTCCCGGCAGGCGCCGAGGCTGCCGCCGCCGCAGTACTTCTGCGTGAGTCCGCCCTGCACGGGCTCCCCGAGCACCGCCCGGATGTCCTTGTCGACATAGCTCCACCAGCCGTACTGGAAGGAGCTTCCGGCGTGCGAGCCGGTCGGGCCGTGTCCGGCGGACGGGGCCTCGTCCACGGGGAGGTTGCCGGTGAACGCGGTGTACAGGTCGCTGCCGAGGCCGGGTTCGAACTCGCCCTTCACCAGCAGCGGCCACCAGCCGTCCAGGACGCGGATCGCGTCGGCGTTCGCGTACGTCTTCGAACCCGCAGAGGCCTCCGTGCGCCGGGCACCCGCGGTCACCCAGGCCTGGAGCTTGTTCACGGCGTCGGCGGCCGTGGGGTCGGTCACCGCCGAGGAGTTGATCACCTTCAGCAGCTTCGGCAGCACGTCCTCGGCGCGCAGGTCGGCGAGGGCCGCGTCCGCCATCGCCTGCACCAGCTTCGCACGGGTCACCCCGCCGGCCGCGACCAGCTTCTTCACCCGGTCGTCCAGCAGGTTGCCGCGGTGCACCGACCCGTCGCCCCAGGACGCGGTGGTGTAGTCCTTGGCCTGCTTGTTGTTCCAGGAGACGTAGTAGTCCTGGTCGACCGAGTTGGGGTGGGCGGAGGCCGGGGTGTAGTCGGCCGTGTTGGTGGCCGGGTCCCAGTTCCTCCACTCGTACGCCGGCTGTGCCCACACCGGGAACTCGGCGTCGACACCGGAGGCCCGCACCGGGTTGTCACCGCTGTTGTAGTACGCGGTGTGCTGGGAGTCGGCGTAGAACCAGTTGAAGGTGTAGTTGATGTGCTGGGCCGCGCTCTGGAAGTCCTTCGGGCCCTTGACGTAGTCGGGGTCGTTCAGCATCTGGAAGCCGATGATCGAGTCGGCCTCGTGCAGGTAGGAGGAGCGCAGGCTGGTGTAGGCGACCTTCTTGCCGCCGACGGTGGCCCGGTACTCGACCGGCCCGTACTTCGTCCGCCACACGCGCATCGTGTACGACCCCGCCGCCGTGCCGTCGGCCAGGGTCGGCTTCCAGGCGTTCTTCTGCTCGACCTCGTCCATGGCCGTGCAGGTGCCGTGGTACAGGTAGTGGTGGTCGTCCTGGCACAGTTCGACGGCGTAGGTGTCGATGATGTCCTGGCCGGAGGTGGTCGCGCTCCAGGAGTAGTCCTGGCCGCGGCCGAGTTCGACGTACATGCTCAGACCGGCGAACGAGGCACCCCGGGCGCTGATGCCGGGGCCCTGGATCTCCTGGAGCATGAGCAGCTGCGGGGCGAAGTAGCCGGTCTGCGGCCCGAAGACGGCGATGGGGTGGCCGCTGGCGGTGTACTTGCCGCTGACCACGAGGGCGTTGGACATCCCGCGCCTGGCCGAGCTGAGCGTGGTTCTGGCGGCCGCCGCCGAGGTGCTCCTGGCGCTCGCGGTGGCGGCGCTGCCGGTGCGGTCGTAGACGAGCGGCTCCTGGGTCACCGAACCGGGGTCGGGCAGGGCCTCGCCCTTGGGGTCGTCGGGCCTGGAGGCGTAGGGGAAGCTCTCGCCGTTGTGGACGGTGAGGGCGGCCTCGGCGTCGTTGCGCTCGCGGAAGGACTCCCAGACCTTGGTGCCCTGCTCCACGCCGTACTTGGACTGGGCGGCGATCAGGGAGAGGGCGTTGTTGACCTCGCCACCCCCGCCGGAGCCGAACAGGGAGCCGATGACCGAGGCCAGCGCCACGAGGTCGGTGACCTTGAAGTGGTCGATGGTGCCGGCGTTGGTGATCGCGTCCTTGTGGCCGGTGAGGTCGTACTCACCGGGGAAGTAACGGCCGCTGTCGGAGGCGTCGATGTAGGAGTTGACGCCGGCGAGGTAGGCGTTCACGTCGGCGAGGGCCTGCTGGCCTCGCGCGCCGTTCTTCGCCACCGCGTTGTCGATCTGCGCCTGCAGGTCGGCCTCGGTGTACGGCGCGTTGCGGTAGAACTCCTGCTCCAGGCCCTGGTTGGCGGGCGCGCCGCCGGCGAAGCCGGTCAGCTGGCCGCGGCCCACGTGCCGGAAGACGTCCATCAGCCACAGCCGGTCCTCGGCGGCCGCGTATCCCGCGCCGAACTCGGTGCCGTACCGGGTGGTGCCTGTGATGTGCGGCACACCGGACTTCTTGTCCCGGACGATGGTCACGTCACTGCGGCCGGCCGGCTTCTCGGTGGAGGCCACCTGGTCGGAGGGGACGCCGAACGACGCGTCGTTGAAAAAATTGTTGATCTTCGCATCGGTGAGACCCGAGTAGCCGGTGGCCAGGTCGGCATAGGGCCCGAGCTGGTCCTCGGCGTGTGCGGGCTGGGTGCCGAAGGCCTGGTTGAGCAGGATCTGGGCGAGCGTGGCGTTGCCGTTCTCGCCGGGCGGCAGGATGTCCGAACACTGGCCTCCGCAGTAGTCGTTCGAGGCCGTGGCGTGCTCGGCCGCCGCCGCTTGCGTGAGCGGGGAGAGCAGGCCTGCGACCAGAACACAGACGGATGCGGCTTTCAGGAACCCAGTGCGCTTGCGAGGAGTTCTCAGTTTGTCGAACAGCACGTTGCGTGGGGCGCGCCGTGGCATGGCAGCTCCTCCCGACGGGGGTGGGCCGGACGTTACCGCCGGTATCCCCGGGATTGAAGATGAACATGCGTCAACTTTTGGAGTCGTTGGAGTCGATGCCCGGCGGTCAACCCGGGGCGCCTTATGGGAGGGCATCGGAAATCGGATGGAGCCGAATCGTGTGTCGATACGTCTACTCGGCGACGTCGCGCGGAACACGTACGGCGACGCCGAAGTGACCGAAGTGCGGACGCAGATGTGACGGAGGTGCAGGGCGATGGCCGGATTCCGAAGTCTGGCGAGACAGGTGCGCGATCCGCGGTGCGATCTGGCGCTGCGACGCTACTCACTGCGCAAGTGCCTGGAGCGGTTCGCTCCGTACGGGCACCGGGCGACCTGGGACCATCTGTGCTCCCGGGCCGGTTTCGGTCCGGAGGACCGGTCCCCCGATCCGGCGCGGCTCGTGGCCGCACTGGAGGAACTGGAGGCGGCGCGGGCGGTCTGGCTCGGCTATGAGGCCGAGTTCGCCGAGCGCCGCAAGAAGGAGAAGCACGACGGGCTGCGTCGGCCGGGCAGTGTGGACGACTGGCACCGGCTGACCTGGGGCGGGTTCGGGGTCGCCTGGTGCGACGATCCACGGGTCCACCCCGCCGAGCCCCTGGCCGAGGTGCTGCGCCGGCTCATAGCCGCGCTGAACCGTGAACCGGGCGCGGCCTGCCCGGTGTGCGGCGGCGAGCGCCTCGTGTGGAAGTACGGCCTGGACCACGAGCCTTCGTCCGGTCCTGTCTGCACGGACTGCGGGATTCTCGTGCCCCGGCCCGTGCTCACGCCCCAGGCACTGGCCCACGCCAGGCGGGGGCTGCTGCTGATGTCGGCCTGAACAACGAGGTGGGGGTGGAACCGGGGGGTGCGCCGGGGGATGCCGCACCCCTTGCGGCGAGCGGCCGTCGGGCGCGGCTCGCGCGTGTGGGTCCGTTGCCGGTGCCTGCTGGCACCATCAGGACATGGTTCAGGTGTGTCTCAACGGGCGCCGCTCGGCCGCCGACGGTGCGGCGGTGCCGTTGTCCCCGCAGGAGTTGGCGCGGTCCGCGGCCGAGGCCGTCGCGGCCGGGGCCACGGAGGTCCATGTCCATCCCAGGACGCCGTGCGGGCGCGACAGTCTGTCCCCCCGGGTGCTGGCGCCGACGCTCGATGCGATACGGGCGCGGGTTGCCGTACCGACAGGGGTGGCCACCGGTGCCTGGGCCGAGCCCGATCCGGCCACCCGGCTCGACCGGGTGCGCAGCTGGTCGGTGCTGCCCGACATCGCCTCGGTCGACTGGCACGAGCCGGGCGCGGAGCGGATCGCCGAGCGGCTTCTCGCCATGGGCATCGGTGTGGAGGCGGGCGTCCGCTCCGGCACGGACGGGGCGGCCCGGTTCGCAAACTCGCCGCTCGGGCCGAGGGTGCTGCGGGTGCTCGCGCAGGTGACCGACCCGGACGCGGGGACCGCGGAGGGGTCGGCGCGAGCCCTGCTGGCCGAGCTGGGAGAAGCCCATGGCCGCCCGGTGCTGTTGCACGGTCAGGAGGGCGGTTCCTGGCCGGTGCTGAGGCTGGCCGGGCGGCTGGGGCTCGCCACCCGTACGGGGCTGGAGGACACTCTGCTGCTGCCCGACGGGCGGCGGGCGGGATCGAACGCTCAGTTGGTGGCAGCGGCGCTGTCCCAGTAGGGGTGCGCCCAGCGCTCGTCGTGGGGCAGGGCCTGGAGTCGGCTGCGGACGGCGCGGTCGTGCTCGCCCAGGGCGTGCAGACGGGCGGCGGCGGGGCCGGCCAGCCAGGTGCGCAACTCGGCGAGGCCGGCCTCCTCGCTGTCGGCGTACCACCAGGAGAACGGCGAGCTGTCGGAGATCAGGTCATGGAGCCACACGTCCGCGCAGTGGACGAGGTGCGTGTCGGCGACCGGTCCCCGGGGCCACCCGTCGAGGAGCGGGGTCACGCTCCCGGCGATCGTGGCACAGGTCTCGAAGATCTCGTCGACGGGGTACGACGGGTCGGCGGTCGTCAGGGCGTCCTGCCACCAGGCGCGCAGGAACGCGTCGATCGCCGCGGCCTGCTCGGCCGGCCAGGAGTGCCAGTCCACCTGGCTCAGCCCATGGCGGCTGTAGCGGATCGAGCCGAGGGTGCCGTCGGCCATCGCCCGTGCGGCCTGCGGCAGCAGGCGGCGCATCGCGGCCGGGTGGTCGTCGAAGTGGTCGGGCACCTCGAAGAGGTACATCCGCACCACGCCGTCGGGCACACGGACGTACGGCGTGCGCAGATACGCGGTCTCCTCGGGCAGGTGGCATCGGCCGCAGCCGGTCTCGTTCGGGCTCGCGAAACCGTTGAAGACGGTGTCGATGTCCGCCAGGGCGGCGTCAAGGGCGGGGGTGGCCATGGGAGCGGGTCCCGTCGTGACTCCGTGCGCGACGTATGAGCCGGCCGAAGATCGCGACGCTAGCAGACTCGAATCCGGTCGCTCCACCCCTTTGCGATGAGGACAGTTGGAGCCGATGAAACCGAACTGAGGCCGAGGAGTCCCCAGATGTCGACGCTGCGCGTCACCGCCGAAGTGCTGACCGTCCACGAGCATCCGAATGCCGATGCGCTCGAACTGGCCCAGGTGGGCCTGTACCGGGCCGTCGTCGCCAAGGGCGCCTACCGCACCGGCGAGGCCGCCGTCTACATCCCCGAGCAGTCCGTGCTTCCGCCCGGGCTGATCGAGGAGCTGGGACTGACCGGGCGGCTGGCGGGCGGCGAGGCCAACCGGGTCAGGGCGGTCCGGCTGCGGGGTGAGCTGTCGCAGGGCATCGTGTGCCGGCCGCAGGCACTCGCCGGCGTCGATCTGGCGCGGGCCGCGGCCGAGGGGGCCGACTTCGCCGAGCGGCTGGGCATCACCAAGTGGGTGCCGCCGATCCCGCCGACCATGAACGGCGAGGTGGAGTCCGCTGCCGGTCTGCTGCCGTGGGTCGACATCGAGAACATCCAGCGCTATCCGGACATCTTCACCCCGGGCGAGCCGGTCGTCCTGACGGAGAAGCTGCACGGCTCGGCGTGCCTGCTGACGTATGTCGCCGACGAGGACCGGGTGTACGTGTCCTCCAAGGGCTTCGGGGCGAAGTCCCTGGCCCTGAAGGAGGACCCGCGCAACCTCTACTGGCGGGCGGTACGGGGACACGGAGTCGCCGAGACCGCGGCGAGGCTGTGCGAGCGGCTGGGCGCACGCCGGGTCGGCATCTTCGGGGAGGTGTTCGGTGCCGGTGTGCAGGACCTGACGTACGGGGCCGACGGACGCCGGGAGACGCTCGGGTACGCGGCGTTCGACGTGTCGGCGGAGGTGGACGGGGCGGTGCGCTGGCTGGACCCGGCCGAGGTGCTGGACGGGGAGCTGCCGCTGGTACCGCGGCTGTTCTCGGGCCCGTACGACATCGCGCGGGTGCTGGAGTTCGCGAGCGGGCGGGAGACCGTGTCCGGGCGGGAGCTGCACCTGCGGGAGGGCGTGGTGATACGCCCCGCCGAGGAGCGGTACAGCCCGGTGACCGGGGGCCGCGCGATCGCCAAGGCGGTGAGCCCTGCGTACCTGACGCGGAAGGGCGGGACGGAGTACGAGTAGGCGGCGCCGCGGCCCGGCACTGGGGGAGGCGCGACTGCCCGCAGCCCCGCCGGCCGCACGGCCGACGGGGCTGCAACTCCCTGGGGGCGCGGGGAACCGCGCGAGCAGCCACGGCGCAGCCGCAGTCGGTGACGGGTCGCACCCACAACGGTCGTAGCCGCACCGGCCGGGCCCGCGCTCAGCGCCCCTCGGGCATGAGGCGCGACCCCGCCCGCCGCTCACCGAACACATCGTCCGGATTGGACAGCACGCAGGTGTTCAGGGACAGGCAACCGCAGCCGATGCAGTCGGTGAGGTGGTCCCGGAGGCGGTTCAGCTGCTTGATGCGTTCGTCCAGTTCGGAGCGCCACGCCTCCGACAGGCGGGCCCAGTCGTCGCGCGTCGGCGTGCGCTCCTCGGGCAGCTGCGCGAGAGCCTCGCGGATCGTGGCCAGGGGGATGCCGACCCGCTGGGCCGCTCGGACGAAGGCGACCCGGCGCAAGGTGTCCCGGGTGTAGCGGCGCTGGTTGCCGGAGGTGCGGCGGCTGGCGATCAGGCCCTTCGACTCGTAGAAGTGCAGGGCGGAGACGGCCGCACCGCTGCGCGCGGACAGCTGGCCGACGGTCAGCTCGTGGATCTTCTCGGGAATCTGGGGCACTCCTCAGAGACTACCGACCCGGTGCAGGTCGCGGTCCGTTGACAGGCGCCCCTCACCCGAGCATGCTAAGCAGTTGCTTAGACATGCGAGCGAGAGGCCGGGAACATGGCAGAACCGAGGACCTTCACCTCCCCCGACGAGCTGAAGGCCGCCGTGGGCGAGCAGCTGGGCCACACGGACTGGCTGGAGGTCGACCAGAAGCGGATCGATCTGTTCGCGGAGGCCACAGGTGATCACCAGTGGATCCACGTGGATCCGGAGAAGGCCGCCGCGGGGCCGTTCGGGACCACCATCGCCCACGGCTACCTGACCCTCTCGCTGCTCCCGCTGTTCGGACCGCAGCTCATCAGGGTCGAGGGCGTGACGATGGGCGTCAACTACGGGACGAACAAGGTCCGTTTCCCCTCCCCCGTCCCGGTCGGCTCCCGGCTGCGCGCCACCGCGACGATCACCGGCGTCGAGGACGTCAAGGGCGGCGTCCAGGTGGCCGTCGCCTTCACCGTGGAGCGCGAGGGCGGCGACAAACCGGTCTGCGTGGCGGAGTCGGTGTCGCGCTACTACCTCTGAGCGCGGGGGGGCCACCACCTCCGAGCGCGGGGCGCCCTAGCCGGCGCCCACCATCCGCAGCACGAGGTCGGCGTAGAGTGCGCCGACCTCCTCGGGGGTGCGCGGCCCGTTCACGGTGAACCAGCGGGCCACGTCGATGCACAGCGACAGCACGGCGAGCGTGGTGCCCTGCACGTCCGGCACGTCGAACTCGCCCGAGGCCACGCCGTCCTCGATGATCCCGCGCACCTCGGCGTCGACCTGGCGGCGGAGCGCGACGATCTCGGCACGGGCGTCGGGGCCGAGTGCGTCGAGTTCGTACTGCACGACCCGCGCGGTGGTGCGCCGCCCGGCGTGCCAGCGCACGAAGGAACTGACGGCGTCGGCCAGCCGCTCCGCGGCCGTGCCCTCGCGCCGGGCCGCCGTCCGCAGGATGTCCAGGGCCCTGTCGTGGCCGATCCGGCTGATCCGGTGGAGCAGCTCTTCCTTGGTCTTGTAGTGGATGTAGAGAGCGGCCGGGCTCATGCCGGCGCGGCCCGCGATGTCGCGTGTCGTCGTCGCGTGGTAGCCGCGCTCGGCGAATGCCTCCACGGCGGCGATGAGGAGCCGCCGGGCCGCGTCAGGGGTGACCTCTTCCCACGGCTCGACCTCGCCACCGGCCGTCTCCTGCGCCGTACTCATCGCTCACTCGCCCCTTTCGGTGACAGGAAGTAACACCATACCGCCGAAAGTGAGCGCTCGCTTAGCGTGGCCTCCAGAGGCTCCAAGAGCTTCTCACAGCCCCTCAGAGCTTCTCGAAGGGATCGTGCTCGGCGAGCAGCCTGTCCAGGCGGGCCTGATCGACCCGGCTGACGATCTGCCCGGCCTCCTGACGGTCCCGGATCACCTTGGCGAGGGTGAAGGCGGAGGTGACGAGGTACAGGACGGCGATCGCCAGGAAGCCCCGTACCCAGGCGTCGGCGTCGAGCCGGACGATGCCGACGGCGGTGGCCGCCATGGCGACCGAGAAGGATGCGACGGCCTGACCGTAGAAGGCGGCCGTGCTCTGCTGCTTGACCGGTGCGTCGCTCATGGGAGCAAGCATCGGCGGACGTGGCCCACGCCACATCCGCCGAGATACTCAGGCGGATACTCAGAAGGCGGAGACCCCGGTCAGCGCCCGCCCGATGAGCAGCTTCTGGATCTGGCTCGTGCCCTCGTAGAGGGTCATCACGCGGGCGTCGCGCAGGAGTTTGCCGACCGGGTACTCGTCGATGTAGCCGTAACCGCCGAAGACCTGCAGGGCGTTGTTGGCGGCGCGCACGGCGGTCTCGGAGGCGAACAGCTTGGCCTTGGAGGACTCGACGGCGAACGGCCTGCCACGGTCGATCAGGCCGGCCACCCGCCAGGTGAGCAGCCGGGCCGCGTCCACGTCGACGGCGATGTCGCTGATCAGCTCCTGCACCAGCTGATGGCGGGCGATGGGCTTGCCGAACTGCTCGCGCTCTCCCGCGTACCGCACGGCGGCGTCCAGCGCGGCCTGGGCTATGCCGACGCAGCCCGCGGCCACCGACATCCGCCCCTTGGCCAGCGCCGACATGGCGACCGAGAAGCCCTTGCCCTCCTCGCCGATCATCGCCGAGGCGGGCACCCGGACGTCCTGAAGGACCAGCTCGGCGGTGGCCTGGCCGCGCAGGCCGAGCTTGCCGTGGATGGTGCGGCGGGTCAGCCCGGGCGTGGCGGTGGGCACGAGGAAGGCCGAGACGCCCTTGTGGCCGGGGGCGTCGGTGGAGCGGGCGAAGAGGAGGACGACATCGGCCCAGGTGCCGTTGGTGATGAACATCTTGGTGCCGTTGAGGACGTAGTCGCCGCCCTCGCGCACCGCGCGGGTGGCGAGGTTGCCCGCGTCGGAACCGGTGCCGGGTTCGGTGAGGCCGAAGCAGCCGACGTACTCGCCGGCGGTCAGCCCCGGCAGCCAGCGCCGCTTCTGCTCCTCGCTCCCCCACGCGGCGATCGACTTGGCGACCAGGCCCAGCGAGACGGAGACGATCCCGCGGACCGAGGAGTCGCCACGGCCCAGCTCCTCGGTGACCAGGCAGTACGCGAGATGGTCGCCGCCCGAGCCGCCGTACTCCTCGTCGAGGGTCAGCCCGAGGAAGCCCACCTCGCCGAGCTTCTTCACGATCGCCCGGTCGACCTCCTCGGCCCGGTCCCAGGCGACCACGTGCGGGGCGATCTCGCGCTCCACGAAGTCCCGGGCGAGCTGCCGTACGGCGGCCTGCTCCCCGCTCAGCTCCAGGTTCACCACGTGATCACCCCACACAGACGGAATCTTGAAACCCGTACATTTAAATTAGCACTGCTAGTTTCCAGGTAACAGCCCTACTATGTGCGCCATGGCCCGACCGCGCAAGCCCCTCCTCAGCACCGACCGGATCGTCGAGACGGCCCGGGAACTCGTGGACGCGGAGGGCCTGGCGGCCGTCTCCACCCGGCGGCTCGCCGCCGAACTGGGGGTGAGCGGGCCCTCGCTGTACAACCACTTCCGCACCAAGGACGAGATCCTGGAAGCGGTCGCGGACTCGGTGAGCGCGCTGGTGGACCTGTCGATGTTCGAGGACGGGCGGGACTGGCGGACCGCACTGCACGACTGGGCCGTCTCCTACCGGGCGGCCCTGCGCGACCACCCGAACATCGTCCCGGTCCTCGCCCGGGGTCCGGGGCGCCGCCCCGCCGCGCTCCGCCTCGCCGACGCGGTCTACGGCGCGATGGTCCGCGCGGGCTGGCCGCCGGCCCAGGCGACCTCCATCGGCGCGCTGATGCGGTACTTCATCATGGGCTCCGCGCTCGGCTCCTTCGCCGGGGGCTTCGTGGACGACGCGAGCGCGTACGACCCTGCCGACTATCCCCACCTCGGACAGGCCCACCTGCTCGCCGAGCAGCAGGAGAAGATCGACGAGCGGGCCTTCGAGGCGGGGCTCGCGGCGCTGCTGGACGGGCTGGCGCACCAGTACGAGCAGGTGCGCCAGAGCGTGTGAGAACACTTCGGCCGTCGCCGAAGTGTCGGTGCCCCATGCTGGGTGCATGACCACGAAGGACTCACGGAAGGCCACGGACTCCCAGGCCGCCGGCCTCGCCTCGCTCGCCTCGCTGGTCGCCGACGAGACCCGGGCCGCCTGCCTGCTGGCCCTGCTGGACGGGCGGGCCTGGACGGCGGGTGAGCTGGCCCGGCATGCCGGGGTCGCCGCGTCCACGCTGAGCGAGCACCTGGACAAACTGGTGTCCGGCGGCCTGCTCGCGCAGGAGCGGCAGGGCAGGCACCGGTACGTCAGGCTGGCCGACGCGGGAGTGGCCCAGCTCGTGGAGGATCTGGCCGCGCAGGTGCCTGCGGCGGCGCTACGGCAGCCCGCGCGGACCCTGCGGGAGTCCAGCGCCCGGTCCGCGATGGCTCGCGGCCGCACCTGCTACGACCATCTCGCCGGCCGCCTCGGGATCGCGGTCACGGACGCGCTGACCGGGCGGGGACTGCTCCGGCAGGACACCGGGTTCGCGCTCACCGACGCGGGACTGGACTGGTTCGGCACGGTGGGCATTCCCCTCGACCGCAGAGGGCGCCGCCCGCTGGCCCGCGCCTGCCTCGACTGGACCGAGCGGCGGCCTCATCTCGCGGGGGTGGCCGGGGCGGCGCTGTGCCGGTACGCCCTCGATGCCGGGTGGTGCGTGCGGATCGGCTCCGAGCGGGCCGTGAAGGTGACTCCGTCGGGGGCGCGGGTGCTCTCGGAGCTGCTCGGCATCCAGGCGGCGGAGTTGTGCTGAGTTCGGCTGCGGGAGTGGACGGTTCCGTGACGTGCCGAGTGCGGGCCCTTCGTGGCTCGTCGCGCAGTTCCCCGCGCCCCTTTGGGGCGCTCCCGGCCGGCTCAGCCGTGAAAGCGATACCGGGAGCGGGGGAAGTACCCCGCCGACGCCGGTGAGCGCCCTGGTCCCCGCCCGGGCGCAGCACCGGGCGCCCGTGGCACCCCGTCCGATTTCCGCCAGCCCGCTTCCCAGCCGCTGCCTAGCCTCAGGAGCATGATGAACACCACCCCACGCCCCCGGTTGCTCCCCGCCGCCGCGGCCGTCGTCAGCGTCGTGCTGTGGGCCTCCGCCTTCGTGGCGGTCCGCAGCGCGGGAGCCGACTACTCCCCCGGCGCTCTGGCGCTCGGGCGTCTGCTCGCGGGGGCGGTGGTGCTGGGGGTCCTGTGCGCCGTACGGCGCGAGGGATGGCCGCCCAGGTCCGCGTGGCGGGGCATAGCCCTGTCCGGGGTGCTGTGGTTCGGGTTCTACATGGTCGCCCTGAACTGGGGCGAGCAGCAGGTGGACGCGGGCACCGCGGCCCTCGTCGTGAACGTCGGCCCGCTCCTGATAGCCCTGCTGGGCGCCCGGTTTCTCGGCGATCCGATGCCGCCCCGGCTGCTGGCGGGGATGGCCGTGTCGTTCGCCGGTGCGGTGACCGTGGGCCTGTCGATGTCGGCCGGGGGCGGGTCCTCGGTGCTCGGCGTGGTGCTGTGTCTGCTCGCTGCCGTGGGCTACGCCTTCGGCGTCGTCGCGCAGAAGCCCGCGCTCGGGCGGGCGAGCGCCCTGCAGGTGACGACGTTCGGGTGTATCGCAGGGGCGGTGGTCTGCCTGCCGTTCGCGGGGCAGCTGGTGACGGAGGCGGCCCGGGCGCCGGTGACGGCCACCCTCGACATGGTGTACCTCGGCGTCTTTCCGACCGCGCTGGCCTTCACCACCTGGGCCTACGCGCTCGCCCGGACCACCGCCAGCCGGATGGGCGCGACGACGTACGCCGTTCCCGCGCTGGTCGTGCTGATGTCGTGGTTCGCGCTCGGGGAGGTGCCGGGGCCGCTGACGCTGGGCGGCGGGGCGCTGTGCCTCGCGGGCGTGGCGGTGTCGCGGTCCCGGGCGCGCGAGCGGTCGCGGCGGGTCGCGGCCGGTCAGCCGCGACCCGAGAAGGTCGGCTGAGCCTCAGAACACCACCAGGGCCCGGCCGCCCTTGCCCGCGAGCATGTTCTCGAAGGCGGCCGGGATGCCCTCCAGAGCGATCCGTTCGGTGACCAGCGCCGAGAGGTCCAGCCGGCCCTCGCGTACGTGCTCGGCGAGCACCGGCAGATCGCGGGCCGGGTCGGTGTTGCCGTAGACGCAGCCGGACAGGGTGCGGCCCCAGTGGAAGATCTCCAGGGCGTTGAAGGCGACCTCCTGGTCCTTGCCGCCGATGCCGACGACCGTCGTGCGGCCGCCGCGGCGGGTGGAGTCCCAGGCGGCGCGGATGCTGACCGCGCGGCCCACGCACTCCACGGAGACGTCGACGCCCTGCTTGCCGGTGAGGGCACGGATCTCGCGGGGGGTGTTCTCGGAGGCGAGGACGTAGTCGGTGGCGCCGGCCGCGCGCGCCAGCTCCTCCTTCTCGGGCGAGACGTCGACCGCGACGATGCGGGACGCGCCCGCGATGCGGGCCGACTGCAGCGTGGCCAGGCCGACTCCGCCGACGCCGAACACCGCGACCGTCTCGCCCGCCCGGACCCGTGCCGAGTGGTGGACGGCGCCGTAGCCGGTGAGCACGGCACAGCCGAGGAGTGCGGCGTCGGTGAGCGGGATGCCCTCCGGGAGGGGCAGCACACAGGACGCGGAGACCACCGTCTCCTCGGCGAACGCGGCGACGTTGAGGCCGGGGTGCAGGTCGGTGCCGTCGGCGGTGCGGGCGTAGACGTCGGCGGCGCCGTTCAGCGCGTTGGCGCACAGCCACACCTCGCCGAGGGTGCAGGCGTGGCAGGTGCCGCAGGAGGGCGCCCAGTTGAGGACCACGGGGTCACCGGGTGAGACCTGGGTGACTCCCTCCCCCACCGCCACGACCGTGCCGGCGCCCTCGTGGCCGAGGACCGCCGGGACCGGTACCCGCATGGTGCCGTTGGACAGGGACAGATCGGAGTGGCAGACGCCGGCGGCGGCGAGGCGGACACGGACCTGTCCGGGGCCCGGGTCCGGCAGCTCGATGCCGGTGATCTCCAGGGGTGCGCCGATGGCGGGCAGGACGGCGGCTCGTACGGCCATGACTCGCGGACTTCCTTAGAACTGGAGGGACTTGGTCTGGAGGTACTCGGCGAGTCCGTGGCTGCCGAGTTCCCGGCCGACCCCGGACTGCTTGTAGCCGCCGAAGGGGGCGAGGGGGTTGAACCGGCCGCCGTTGATGTCGACCTGGCCGGTGTCCATGCGGCGGGCGAAGGCGACGGCCTCGGCCTCGTCGGCGGCCCAGACGGCACCCGCGAGGCCGTACACCGTGCCGTTGGCGATGCGCAGGGCGTCCTCCTCGTCCTCGTAGCGCAGGATCGTGAGGACCGGCCCGAAGATCTCCTCCTGGGCGATCGTCATCTCCGGGGTGACGTCGGCGAAGACGGTCGGGCTGACGAAGTAGCCCTGTTCCCGGGGGGATTCGGGGCCGCCGGCCACCAGGCGGGCGCCCTCGGCGACGCCCTTCTCGATGTAGCCGCGCACCCGGCTCTGCTGCTTGGCGCTGACGACGGGGCCGATGCGGTCGCCGTACTTGGCGGCGGCCTCGGCGGCCAGTTGGACGGCCTCGTCGTACTGGTCGCGGTGGACCAGCATGCGGGTCCAGGCGCTGCACGTCTGCCCGGAGTTCGACATGACGTTGGCGACGCCGACACCGACGGCCTTGGCGAGGTCGGCGCTCGGCAGGATGACGTTGGCGGACTTGCCGCCCAGCTCCAGCGCCACCTTCTTGACGGCCGCGCCGGCCACCGCGCCGATCTGGCGGCCGACCGCCGTGGAGCCGGTGAAGGAGACGAGGTCCACGCCCGGGTGCTCGGCGAGTGCCTGCCCGGCGACCGGGCCGAGGCCGGTGACGAGGTTGAACACACCGGCCGGGACGCCCGCCTCGTGGACCGCCTCGGCGAAGAGCTGGGCCGTGAGCGGGGTGTCCTCTGCGGGCTTGAGGACGATCGTGCAGCCCGCGGCGAGCGCCGGGGCGACCTTGGCGACGATCTGGTGGAGCGGGTAGTTCCAGGGGGTGATCGCGCCGACGACGCCGATCGGCTCGTGCAGGACGGTCGAGTTGCCGACCTTCTCCTCGAAGGGGTGGGTGGCGGCCAGCTCGGCGTAGGAGCCCGCGACGGCGATGGGCACGCCCGCGTGCACGATCTGCGAGAACTGCAGCGGGGAGCCCAGTTCGGCGGTGACCGTCTCGGCGATCTCGCCCCTGCGGGCCACCAGGGCCTTGCGCAGGGCGGTGAGGCGGGCGGCCCGCTCGGCCGGGGGCGTGGCGGCCCAGCCCGCAAGGGCGGCGCGCGCGGCGCGCACGGCGGTGTCGACGTCGAGGGCGCCGCCGGCCGGGACCCGGCCGATGACCTGCCCGTCGGCCGGGTTCACGACGTCGATCACGTCCTGGCTCTCGGCGGGGCGCCAGGCGCCGTCGATGTACAGGCCGTCGTGTGCCTTCATGCTGCTTCCTCCCGGCGGGTCTCCGTCGTCCGGCACACAAACTAGCGGCGATAGTTTTCGCGCGCCAGAGACACTCGTGCACCAGACGTACCGGGACATCATCGCCAGGTCGGCGGCGGTTCACTCCTCCAGGTCGGGCAGTCGCGACGGGGAGGGGCAGATGCGGTCGCCGTGCCGGTCGAAGACGAAGAGATGGGCGAGGTCGACGAGGAGCGGTACCTGCATGCCGTGGCGCAGGGCGATGTCGGGCGTGGTGCGCACGACCAGGTCGCCGGGGAGGCGGCCCTCCGGCTGCGCGGGGTCGGCGCCCCCTTCGTGCTCCGGAGGACGGTCGAGGACCACCACCGGCCCGGCGCGCAACGATCCGGCCCGCTCCCGCAGGCGGTCCAGCACGCCCGGGGCCTGCCGGCGGCGGCGCCGCGCGGGCCGGGCGGCCGGGCGGGGCGCCTCCAGCTCCGGTACGACGGCGGGGCGGGAGCCGGTGTCGAAGTGGACGAGGGTCTCGTGCCCCTGGAACTCCATGTGCTCCACCAGTCCGGTGAGCGGCACCTCGCCGGGCCGTGCGGCGCTGTGCCGGGCGATGCGCACCGCCTCCGAGCGCAGTCCGACGATGACCTCGCGCCCCTGCTGTACGCGCAGCAACCGGTGGTCGGGGCAGAGGGGTTCGGGCAGGCGCAGGTACTGCTTGCCGAGGCTGACGGTCATCGCGCCGTCCAGCGGGGCGCGGACGAGGCCGCGCAGCAGGTTGATGCGCGGGGTTCCGATGAAGGCGGCGACGAAGACGTTGCGGGGCAGCGCGTAGACCTCGCGCGGGCTGCCCACCTGCTGGAGCACCCCGCCGCGCAGCACGGCGACCCGGTCGCCCAGGGACATGGCCTCGGCCTGGTCGTGGGTGACGTACACCGTGGTGACGCCCAACTCGCGGGTGAGCCGGGATATTTCGGCCCGCAGGCGGTTGCGGAGCTTGGCGTCGAGGTTGGACAGCGGCTCGTCCATCAGGAAGGCGGAGGGGTGGCGGGCGATGGCCCGGCCCATCGCCACCCGCTGGCGTTCGCCGCCGGAGAGCTGGCCGGGGAAGCGGTCGAGCAGGTCCTCGATGCCGAGCATGCGGGCGGTCGCGTCCACGCGCGGACCGGGGTCGGCGCCCGGGGCCTCGATGCGCAGCGGAAAGCCGATGTTGTCGCGGCTGGTCATGCTGGGATAGAGGGCGAAGTTCTGGAAGACCATCGCGAGGCGCCGCTCGGCGGGCTGCCAGTCGTTGGCGTACTCCCCGTCGAGGAGCAGGGCGCCCTCGTCGATGTCCTCCAGTCCCGCGATCATGCGGAGCACGGTGGACTTCCCGCAGCCGGACGGGCCGAGCAGGACCAGGAACTCGCCGGGCGCGATGTCCAGCGAGAGCCGCTCCACCACGCGGGGGCCCCGCGCATAGGACTTGCTCACGTCGTGCAGGGTGATGGCGCGTGTCATGACTGCTGCCCCCGGGGGCTGTCCGGAGCACCGCCGCTCCGTGGGTCCGAAGGCCCTGCGCGGTCTCACTGGGCCTGTGAGTCACGGAAGTTAACGGAATGTGCCCGGCCGGGGAAGAGAACGCACGCGCGCGGCGGTCACTTCGTCGCGGTCAGATGGGCGAAGACGACCACGTTGCTGGTGTAGCCGGTGCGCCGGCTGAACAGGCCGCCGCAGGTCAGCACGCGCAACTCCGGGCGCCCCGTGGACCCGTACACCTCTTCGTCGGGGAAGCCGACCTTGTCGTAGACCTTCACCCGGTCCACGGTGTAGACGGCGCTGCGGCCGTCGGCGCGCCTTGCCTCGATCAGCTTGCCCGGCTTCACCTGGGCGAGCGCGGCGAAGACGGCGGGTCCGGTGCTGGTGTCGCGGTGGCCGACGGCGACGGCGGTGCCGGACTCCCCCGGTGTGGGGCCGCCCCGGTACCAGCCGACCAGCTTCGCCCTGTCGATCGGCGGTGTCTCCAACTGCCGGTCCCGGTCGAGCCCCACGCCGATCACGGGTGCGTCGACCCCCAGGGACAAAATACGCAGGGACGTCGGCCGGGAGCGGGGCAGCGGGCGGGGCGGGGGGGCCTGGCCCGCCTGGCCGGGCCCCTCCAGGCCCGCCCGGGCCGGGTCGGCCGGCCCGTCGTCGCCCCCGCACCGGACGCCCACCGTCACCAGCACGGTGATGAGCAGGGCCGACCTGACGAGGCGGTAGGCGCGGGTCCGGTGCCACGGCCTGCGTCTGCGCCTACGCGGCGCCATGGGGCCGCCGGCGGATCAGCCGGACGTACACGGCGCAGCAGACCGAGACGAGCCCGACCGCCGCGGCGGCGGCCACCGGCGAGAACCCGGCGGTGGTGTCGACCATGCCGCCGCCGCCCGCGTGCACGCCGCCCTTCGGGCCGTCGCCCCGGTCGCCGCCCTGGCCCCAGCCCGAGTCGTTGCGCTGGTCGTCGCGCTGATCGTCGCGCTGGTCCCCGTGCTGGTCGTCGTGCTGGTCGTCGTGCTGGTTGCCCTGCTGGTGGTCCTCGATCTGTCCCGGGCCCTGCGCACCGTCCTGCCTGCCGTCGTGGCAGTTGATGCGGAAGAGCTTCTCCCTGGGGGCGCCCCCCGTGACCCATGTGAGCTTGTACTGCCCGTCGGCCAGACCCAGCACGTCGGTGTGTCCGGCGCCGCCGGTGAGCTGGATGATGCCGGTGACAGTGGCGGTGGTGGGCAGCGGGGGCTGCGCCTGGATGATGTACGCGATGTTGGGCAGGATGTCGAAATTGACGGCGTCGAGGTAGAACTTGCAGGCCACCGGGTCGTCCTTGGAGACACCGAAGGGCACGCCGGCGCGGTGGATCCTGATGTCTCCGTTTTCCCCTTGGGCAGCTGCCGGGGGCGCCGCCACCCATGACGCGCCCGCCGCGGCGAGCGCGGTGAGACCGACGGCGGCACCCGCACGGGAGAAGGTTCGTGGAAGTGTCAGGGTGGGCATGCAGACTCCTCCGATTTAGACGATTTTCATACAAATCGACCTTTCGTTGGGGACTCTCACCCATGCACTCCACGGCCCGTGGTACCAACGCCGGACGCGCCGTCAGATATCGCTCGTGCGGCGCAACGCCGAGCCCTTCCGCCGCGCCCGCGTCACCCGGTCGGCCCCCTCGGACCGTCTCCCGCCTCCCGGTGACCGCAGCGCCACCCCCGACGACACCAGCAGCAACACCCCGAGCATCACGAACGGCGCGGCCACACCCGCCAGGCCCGCGACCAGGCCGGCGGCGGCCGGCACGGCGAGGTGACCGCCACCGCGGCGCCGGCGCCCGCCGCGACGAGGGCGCGCGCACTGCTGCCCACCAGGTCGGGGCCGCCGATCAGGGCGCCCGCGGCGACCGGGCCGGCGAACTGGCCGAGGGAGGCGCCGATGGTGAAGTGCCCCAAGTTGCGGCCCTGTTCGTGTGGCGCGGACCGGCGGGCCACCAGGGACTGGGCGCCGATCACGAAGCAGAGCTGGCCGAGGCCCATCACGCCGCTCCACAGGGCCATCGCCCCAGGGAGTCGGCAAGGCCGCTCAGGACGCAGCCGCCGGATACGAGGACCACACCGGCGGGCAGCAGCGGTGCGCAGCGGCCGTGGTCGGTGCGCCGGCCGAGCGGTACGGCGGCGAAGAGCGGGAGCAGGGCGTACCCGGCCGCGATGACGCCGACCGCCCGTTCGTCGGCGCCCAGCGCGAGGGCCCGGCAGGAGACGGCGGGCCGGGCCATCGACACCGCCCCCTGCGCGAAGCCGAAGGCGATGACGAGTCGGGGCAGCCGGCCGCGGTTCCCGCCGGGCGCCATGAGCGTGTCCTTCCCGGACGATCAGACGATGCCGAACAGGATCCCCGCGCCGAGCACGACCAGGGAGGTCAGGGCGGCCCACTTCACCACGAACCTGGTGTGGTCGCCGAACTCCACCCTGGCCATGCCGGCGAGGACGTACACGGCCGGGACGAGCGGGCTGGACATGTGCAGCGGCTGGCCGACGAGCGAGGCGCGGGCGATCTCCAGCGAGGACACCCCGTGCGCCTGGCCCGCCTCGGCGAGCACCGGCAGGATGCCGAAGTAGAAACCGTCGTTGGACATGAAGTACGTGAGCGGGATGCTCAGCACGCCGGTGACGAGGGCCATGTGCGGACCCATTCCGTCGGGGATGTTGCCCACCAGCCACTTCGCCATGTGGTCGACCATGCCGGTGCCCTGCAGGACGCCGGTGAAGACAGCGGCGGCGAAGACCATGCCGGAGACGTTCAGGACGTTCTCGGCGTGCGCGGCCAGACGTGCCCTCTGGTCGTTCATGTGCGGGAAGTTGACGGTCAGCGCGAGCGCGGCGCCGAGCAGGAACAGCACCGGGATCGGCAGCCACTCCATGATCATGGCGGTCAGCAGGACGACCGTGAGCAGCGCGTTGAACCAGTAGAGCTTCGGGCGCAGGGTGGCGCGGTGCGGGTCGAGTCCCTGGAAGTTCTCGTCCTCGGGCGCGTCCGGCAGACCCGCGCCGGCGCCGGAACCGCCGGCGTTCTTCCCGCCGGTCCCACCAGTGGTCTTCCCGCTGTTCCCACCGGTGGTCTTCCCGCTGCTCCCGCCGGTGGTCTTCCCGCTGTTCCCACCGGTGGTCTTCCCGCCGGTGCTCTTCCCGCCCCCGCCGGTGCCCGCGCCGACCAGGACCGTCTCCTGCTCCGCGGGCTCCTTGGCCGGCACCTCGTCCAGTGTCAGCACGCCGAGCCGCGCCCGCTCCCGGCGGCCGAGGACGTAGGCGAGGACGAGGACGAACAGCAGGCCCGTGGCGAGCGCCGGGATCATCGGCACGAAGATGTCACTGGCGTCGAGCTTCAGCGCGGTCGCGGCACGGGCGGTCGGGCCGCCCCAGGGGAGCGTGTTCATCACGCCGTTGGCCATCGCGGCCACCCCGGTCATCACGACCAGGCTCATCTTCAGGCGCTTGTACAGCGGGTACATCGCCGAGACGGTGATCATGAAGGTGGTCGAGCCGTCGCCGTCGAGCGAGACGACCGCGGCGAGGACGGCGGTGCCGACGACGATGCGCAGCGGGTCGGCCCTGCAGAACCTCAGGATCGCCCGGACGATCGGGTCGAAGAGACCGACGTCGATCATCACACCGAAGTAGACGATCGCGAACATGAGCATCGCCGCGGTGGGGGCAAGGCTGGTGACGCCGTCGATGACGTAGTCGCCGAGCTTGCCGCCCTTGCCGACGAACACGCAGAACAGCGCGGGAATCAGCACGAGCGCCGCGATCGGCGACATCTTCTTCGCCATGATCAGGACCAGGAAGGTCGCGATCATGGCGAAGCCGAGGATGGTCAGCATGAGTGGATACCTAACGTTCGCCCTTGAACATCCCACCAGGGGCCGGCGGTGCGATGACGTTAGGTCGGTTCAAACGGCGTTAACAAGACGTTGACGAGCGAGCAATAAGCGCAAAACTCCAGGTCACAGCCTTGCTCAGGTCACGGGGCTGAGCTTTTCGGCCACCTCGGGCAGCGCGGCGACCTCGACGGGGACCCCGTTGAGGACCGCGTTGCCGGAGAGCGGGTCGAGCAGGCTGCCGTCGAGGAGCTGGTTGACGTTGACGCCGGGGTCGGTGGTGGCGTGGCGCAGCCGGGTGCCGGGGCGGTCGTGGCCCCAGCCGTGCGGAAGGCTCACCACACCCGGGCGGACACCGTCGGTGACCTCGGCGGGCGCGGTCACCTCTCCCCCGGCGCCCTTCACGCGCACCGGCTCTCCGTCGCGTATGCCGAGGCGTTCGGCGTCCTCGGGGTTCAGATGCAGGGTGCAGCGGTTGGAACCGCCCGTGAGGGCGGGCACGTTGTGCATCCAGCTGTTGTTGGAGCGCAGATGGCGCCGGCCGACGAGGACGAGCCCGGCCGGGCGCTCGCGCAGGGCCTCGCCCAGCCGGGGCAGGTCGCCGGCGATCGGCCCGGGCAGCAGCTCGACCTTGCCGCTCACGGTCTTCAGCGGCTGCGGCAGGCGGGGGCGCAGCGGGCCGAGGTCGATGCCGTGCGGGTGGGCGAGCAGCCGCTCGAGGGTCAGCCCGTCGGGTCGTGCACCGAAGCCGTCGCCGTAGGGGCCGAGGCGCAGCATCAGGTCGAGCCGGCGCTCGGGCCCGGTGTCCCCGGTGAGCTGCCCGGCGAGTTCCTCCGGGTCGCGGCCGTACACCGGGGAGTGGGGCTCCTGGACGGCCTTGCCGAGGGTCTGGCCGACGACCATGGCGTCCACGGCGGCCGGGTCGGCGCCCTCCATGCCGGTGGCGGCCAGGATCAGCCGGGCGAGGATCTCGGTCTCGGCCATGCGGCCGGGCTCGAGGGGAACGGCGGGACGGCTGTAGCGGACCTGGTTGCGGACGGCCAGGGTGTTGAAGGCGAAGTCGTGGTGCGGGCTCTGCGAGGGCGGGGGCGGGGGCAGCACGACGTCGGCGTGGCGGGAGGTCTCGTTGAGGTAAGGGTCGACGCTGACCATGAAGTCCAGCGAGTCCAGCGCCTTGTCGAGGCGGTCGCCGTCGGGGGCGGACAGTACCGGGTTGGCGGCGATCACGACGAGCGCGCGGATCGGCTCGCCCTCCCCGGTCACGGTGTCGATCTCCTCGGCGAGGACGGAGAGCGGCAACTCGCCCTTGGCCTCGGGGTGTCGTCCCACCCGGGAGCGCCAGCGGCCGAGGGCGAAGCCGCGGCCCGGGCCCGCCGGTCGGGGCGTCCTGTCGGTGGCGGCCTGCGGGAACAGGGCGCCGCCCGGCCGGTCCAGGTTGCCGGTGAGGACGTTGAGGACGTCGACCAGCCAGCTGGCCAGGGTGCCGTGCGGGACGGTGCAGCTGCCGATGCGGGCGTAGACGGCGGCGGTGGGGGCGGCCGCGAGTTCCCGGGCCAGGGTACGGATGAGGGACGCGTCGACGTCACAGGCCCCGGCGACGGCTTCGGGGGTGAACTCCGCGAGGGCCTTGCGCACTTCCTCGACGCCCTGGACGTGCGGGGCGAGGTCCTTGAGGTCGGTCAGGCCCTCCTCGAACAGCACGGTGGCCATCGCGGCGAGCAGCAGGGCGTCGGTGCCGGGGCGGATCGCGAGGTGACGGTCGGCGAGCTTCGCGGTCCGGGTGCGGCGCGGGTCCACCACGGTGAGCCGGCCGCCGCGGGCCTTGAGGGCCTTGAGCCTGCCGGGGAAGTCGGGGGCGGTGCACAGACTCCCGTTGGACTCCAGGGGGTTGGCGCCGATGAGCAGCAGATGGCCGGTGCGGTCGAGGTCCGGCACCGGGATGGCGTAGGCATCGCCGAAGAGCAGCCCGCTGGAGACGTGCTTGGGCATCTGGTCGACCGTGGAGGCGGTGAACACGCTGCGGGTGCGCAGCGCGCCGAGCAGGACGGGCGGGTAGAGGGCGCCGGCCATGGTGTGCACGTTGGGGTTGCCGAGGACGACGCCGACGGCGTCGGGGCCGCTGCGCTCGACGACCGGGCGCAGGCCCGCGGCGACCGCGGCGAAGGCCTCCTCCCAGGTGGCCTCGCGCAGGGTGCCGTCCTCGCGGACGAGCGGGGTGCGCAGCCGGTCGGGGTCGCCGTCGACGGCACCGAAGGAGGCGCCCTTGGGGCAGATGAAGCCCTTGCTGAAGACGTCCTCGCGGTCGCCGCGGGCGCCGGTGACACGGGTGCCCTCGACGGTGAGGGTCAGCCCGCAGGTGGCCTCGCACAGGGGGCAGATGCGCAGAGCGGTGCGGGACACGGGTCCTCCCGGAGGGTCGTCGGCGGTGCGCGCGGGCAGGCTCGGGCCGAGCATACCGACCGGTTGGCATGGATGGGAGCCCCCTGCGCCCTGCGGAAACCCTTCGCCCGGCTCAGTCGAGGACGCGCCCCAGGTAGGCCCGCAGCAGCTCCCGCGTCTCCCGGATGATCGCCTCGTCCCCCTGGGGGTCGACCCGGAAGGCCAGCTGCACCAGGGTGTCGGCGCTCTCCACGGCGACGAGGAAGACCCGGGCCAGCTCCTCGTCGGGGGTGCGGTCGAGGTAGCCGGAGAGCAGGTCGGTGAGGCGCTCGGCGACCCGGGTGTTGGGGCCTGCCTGCCGGGCTCCGACCGGGATCTGGTTGCCGAAGTCCACCAGGGAGAAGCCGGGCGCGGTGCGCTTCATGTCCAGGTACTCGTCCAGTACGGCGTCCATCGCGGCCCGCCAGCCTCCCCCGCTCCCGGCGTCGCTCCCGCGGGAGGCATCCCCGCCCCGAGCCCGCTTCAGCCGCTCCCTGACACGCTCGGTGTACCGCTCCAGGTTGCGCTGGGCCAGGGCGTCGCACATCTGCCGCTTGTTGCCGAAGAAGCGGTAGACCGAGCCGATGGGCACCTCGGCGCGCAGGGCGACCGCCCGGGTGCTCAGGGCGTCGTAGCCGACCTCGTCGAGGAGGTCGGCGCAGGCGTCGAGGATCCTGGTCAGCCGTTCGGCACTGCGCCGCTGGACGGGCGCGCGGCGAAGCGATGTCGCATGGGGCACGGGCTTCATGATGCCTTTCCGCCGGGATCCGGTGAACCTCGCCCCACAGTACGAGGACGGGTGGCCGGTGCACTCACGGGCCGACGGTGACGGTCGTGGTGCCCACCGAGGGGTCGGCCGGTTCTGCGGAGGGGCTTGCGGACGGGTCCGTCTCCGCGCCGGAGGCGGTGACGTCGGCGGTGCTCTCGACCGGTTTGCCCCGCACGGCCCACACCGTGCCGTCGTCGGCGTAGAGGCGGGCGGTGACGTGGTGGGTGCCGTGCGGGACGAGGCGGTCGGCCAGGTGGTACCCGCGCGCCCGCAGCCGGGTCACCGGGCGGCCGTCGACCAGGAGGCAGGCCAGCCCGCGTGCGGGCAGCGCCCTCGGCTTCCCGCCGGCCGGCGAGAAGCGGAAATGGTGCAGGGTCAGCAGGACGTCCCAGCCGCCGACCGGGTCGGGGGTCACCTCTATGCCGACCTCGGGCGCGTCCTTCTTGCCGACCTCCCGCAGGTGGCGGCCGGTGTCGTCGGTGTCGTCGAGGACCTTGCCCACCGGCGAGGGCGACACGGCGCCGCCGTGCCCGTGCGCCCCGCCGGTCCCGCAGCCCGCCGATCCGAGGGAGAGCAGGACGCAGGCCGCGAGCGCGGTGAGGGTTCTGCGCGTCCACGACATGCCGGGGAGACTAGAACACCGCTCCGGCGGCCGAATCCCTCTGGAGTCTGGTTTCCTGCCCTTCCCCGGAGGGAGGACCCGGGGCCCTCTTGCGCCGTCCCTCACTCATTCCTACGGTGATACATAGGAATCGGAGCGCAAGGGAGCGATCATGAGCGGGGACGCACGGAAGACCGCCGAGGGACTGTCGTATCTCTCCGGGTTCGGCAATGAGCACGCCTCGGAGGCGGTACCGGGCGCCCTGCCCGAGGGCCGCAACTCGCCGCAGCGCGCGCCGCTCGGCCTCTACGCGGAGCAGCTGAGCGGCACCGCGTTCACCGAGCCGCGGGCCCACAACCGCCGCTCGTGGCTGTACCGCATCCGCCCGTCGGCCGCGCACCCGGCGTTCACCCGCGCCGAGAACGGCGCGATCCGTACGGCCCCCTTCGCCGAGACGGTGCCCGACCCCAACCGGCTGCGCTGGGACCCGATGCCCGAGCCGCCCCACGGCACGGACTTCCTGGCGGGCCTGTGGACCCTCGGGGGCAACGGCGACGCGACCCAGCGCACCGGCGTCGCCGTGCACCTGTACCACGCGAACTCCTCCATGGAGCGGGTGTTCAGCGACGCCGACGGGGAGCTGTTGATCGTGCCGGAGCGCGGCGGGCTGCTGCTGCACACCGAGTTCGGCAGGCTGCATGTGGAACCGGGCCACGTGGCGCTGATTCCGCGTGGGGTGCGCTTCCGTGTGGAGCTGCTGGACACTGCATCGGACGGCGGGCAGGGCCCGACGGCTCGCGGCTATGTGTGCGAGAACTACGGGGCGCCGTTCCAGCTCCCCGACCTCGGGCCCATCGGCGCCAACGGCCTCGCCAACGCCCGGGACTTCAGGGCGCCGGTCGCCGCGTACGAGGACGTGGAGGGCCCGGTGGAGGTGGTGAACAAGTTCTGCGGCAACCTCTGGACGGCGACGTACGACCACTCGCCCCTCGACGTGGTCGCCTGGCACGGCAACCATGTGCCGTACGTCTACGACCTGCGCCGTTTCAATGTGATCGGCACCATCTCGTACGACCACCCGGATCCGTCGATCTTCACCGTTCTGACCTCCCCGTCGGACACCCCGGGCCTGGCCGGCGTCGACTTCGTGGTCTTCGCCCCGCGCTGGCTGGTGGGCGAGGACACCTTCCGGCCGCCGTACTTCCACCGGAACGTGATGAGCGAGTACATGGGCCTCATCGAGGGCGCCTACGACGCGAAGACGGCCGGAAAGGGGGGCTTCGTGGCGGGCGGCGGCTCGCTGCACAACATGATGTCGGCACACGGCCCGGACCGGGAGACCTTCGACCGGGCGAGCGCCGCCGAACTGCGGCCGCAGAAGATCGACGACGGGCTGGCGTTCATGTTCGAGACCCGCTGGCCGGTGACGCTCACCCCGCAGGCGGCAGGCGCGGACCACCTCCAGCAGCGGTACGACGACGTGTGGCAGGGCCTCGAACGTCACTTCCGGCCATTGCACTAGCGAGGCCCGACAGGTACGGATAGCCGCGTGACCTCCTTCGCTCCGGATTCGATCGTCCTGAACCGCAAACTGCCGCTGTGGTACCAGGTGTCGCAGTCGCTGCGCGCCTCGATCCTCGGCCGCTCGACCGAGGACCCGCTGCGCCTGCCCACCGAGGAGCAGCTGGCGGAGCACTACGGGGTCAGTGTGCTGACCATGCGGCAGGCGCTGAAGGAGCTGGAGGACGAGGGGCTGATCAGCCGGCACCGGCGGCGCGGCACGTTCATCGAGCCCGGGGTGCGGCGCGGGGCACCCGTGCGGCTCCTCGGCTCGGTGGACGCGATCGTGGCCCAGCAGTCCGGCATGACGACCGAGCTGCTGGACCACGGCCGCGCCCCCGTGCCGCCCGCCCTCGCCGAGCACTTCCCGGACCTCGCGGAGGTGGCGACGTACCACCGCCTGCGCAGCGACGAGAAGACCGGCGAGCCGACCAACCACGCCGTCAACCACGTCCGTCCCGAACTGGCCGCGCGCATCGACCTGGAGGACCTGGTCCGGTGGCCCATGACCAAGGTGCTGCGGGACGTGGTCGGGGCCGACATCAGCCGCATCACGGACACCGTGGAGGCCCGGCTCGCCGACCCGGAGACCGCCCGGCTGCTCCAGGTGCCGCTGCTCAGCCCGATCCTGCACTACACGGGCGTGACGTACGACAGCGCCGGCCGGGTGCTGGACGTCGCGGTCATCCACTACCGGGGCGACCGCTTCTCGTTCACGGTGACGCTGGAGGCCACCTGAGGACGGATCCGCCTCGGCCCTCTGGCCCCGGCTCCCCGGTCAGGCCGTACCATGCCCTGCGTGACGCACGACGACGCTCCGCTGCTGGCGGACCTCATGCCGTGGTCCGTCGCACCGCTACGGCTGGGCCGCGCCTGGCCGACGGCGCCCGACCCGGCCTCCCTGAGGGCCCGCTGGGAGGCCCTGCTGAAGGCCGAAGGGCCGGACCGTGAGGCCCTGTTCGAGCCGACCCGCTCCCGCACGCTCCACTCGGCGGTGGGCCAGCTGCCCGGCCGGGCGGCCGGCACGGAGCGACTGGCGCGCGCCGAGGGCCCCTGCGCGGAGCCGGTCCGCGTGCTGACCGGACCGTTCGACGAGCAGTGGCTGATCCCGGACCACCGGCTGATCGACACGGCCCGCCCGGAGCTGTGGCGGGTAGCGGACGAGCAGCAGGTGTTCGTGGTGGAGACGGGCACGGAGACGGCCGGGGACGACCCCGTCCTGGCGACCTCCCTGCCCCCGACCCAGCGCACCGGCCGCATCCGTCCCCTGTACCGCCGCCCGGGCGGCGCGGAGCCGAACCTGGCGCCGGGCCTGCTGGACCACCTGTCGACCCTCCTGGGTGAACGCCCCTGTCCACCGGACGTCCTGGCCTGGATCCTGGCCACGGTCCGCCCCGGCCTCGCCGTCCCGCTCACCGAGGACGCCGGGCTCTGGGCCCGGGGCGTCGAGCTGGGCCGCCGCATGCTGTGGCTGATGCGCCGCGACGGCGAGCGCCCCAAGCTCCCGGGCGGCCGCCGCCCCTACGTCCGCGCACCCCTGCCGGCCCTGCCCCTGGCCCTCCACTACGACCGCGACGAGGAGACCCTCCACCTCGACGAGGGCCGTATCTCCCCCGTGCCGCCCGAGGCCTGGGACTACGAGGTGGCCGGAGTCCGCGTCCTGGAGACCTGGTTCACGGCCCGCACGTCCTTTGCCGAGCCCGGCACCCTGGCCGCGATCCGCCCCACGACCTGGCCCCAGGCCTGGACGTCGGAGCTGCTGGAGCTGATCACGGTTCTGGCCCTGCTGGCGGAACTGCGCCCGCTACGGGCCGAGTTGACGGTGACCTCACCCCTGACGACGGCCGGCCTGCACCGGGCGGGCGTCCTCCCCGTCCCGGATGCGGCGCGCCGCCCGGCCTCGGTGCTGGACCACCACGAGGAAGGGCCCGAGGGTCAGTTCGCACTGCTCTAGGAGCGGCTCCGCAGGGCCGCCGCCGGCCGTGCGACGCCCTAGGCGTCCTTCGCGCGCCGCGGGCGTGAGCCGGACCGCCGTGCGGCTCCCCCGCCCGGACGCGGCCACCGGCCGGACCCGCAGCCGCCGGACCGGCTCTGCTAGCGCGGCGCGAACCCGTCCAGGACGCGCTCCAGCGCCCGCCGGAACACCGCCTCCAGGTCGATCGGTCCCGGATCCTCGCTGAACGCCGCCGCCATCCTCGGGTACGCGCCGGACGCGATCCGGCCGCCCAGGTAGGCCATGCGCACCGCGTTCTCCTCGTCCTGGGACCAGGGCAGCGCGCGCACACGCTCGGCCGTGTCGAGTTCGTTGCGGACGTAGGCGGTCACCACACCGTTCAGCATGGCGATCAGTTCGAGCTTGGTGCCGTAGGACGCCTCCAGCGGGTCCAGGCAGGCCAGGCAGTGCTCCAGATAGCGCAGGGCGTGCGGGCTGAAGCCGTACACCGGGGACATCAGACGCGGAATCCACGGGTGCCGGTACATCAGCGCCCGCGTCTCGTGCGCCACCCGGAGCAGGTCCGCCCGCCAGTCCCCGCTCGGCTCCCACGGGACGTGCTCCGCGCTGACCGCGTCCACCATCAGCTCGTACAGGTCCTCCTTGCGGGGGACGTAGTTGTACAGCGACATGGTGCCGCAGCCCAGTTCGGCCGCCACGTGCCGCATGGACACCGCGTCGAGCCCCTCTGCGTCGGCGATCCGGACGGCCGCGGCCGCGATGTCGTCACGCGTGTACGCGGGCTTCGGGCCGCGGCCCGTGCGCTCGGGGCGCGCCCAGATCACTTCGGGGACGGCCCCTCGGAGTGCCATCGATCATCACCTCGGCCACCATCCTAGTTACGTACAGCGTACGCAGTGCGGTATGGTCGGCCCATGACTACTACGTACGCTGTACTTAGTGAAGGTCTGGAGAAGCGCTTCGGCGCGGTGCAGGCCCTGCGCGGACTCGATCTGGCGGTGCCCCGGGGGACGGTCTGCGGGCTGCTCGGCCCGAACGGCGCCGGGAAGACGACGGCGGTCCGGCTGCTGACCACACTGCTGCGGCCCGACGCGGGCTCGGCGCGCATCGCGGGCCACGACCTGGTGCGCGAGGCGGCGGCCGTGCGGCGCCGGATCGGCGTCACCGGACAGTACGCCTCGGTCGACGGGGACCTCACCGGCCGCGAGAACCTGCGGCTGTTCGCACGGCTGCACCGCGTGCGGGGGCCGGCCGGGCGGGCCGGGGAGCTGCTGGAGCGGTTCGGGCTGGCCGAGGCCGCCGACCGGAAGGTCTCGGCCTACTCGGGCGGCATGCGGCGCCGGCTGGATCTGGCGGCGAGCCTCGTCCGGCGCCCCGACGTGCTCTTCCTCGACGAGCCGACCACCGGGCTCGACCCGGCCAGCCGCAACCGCATCTGGCAGGCGGTGCGGGAGCTGACGGCGGACGGCACGACCGTGCTGCTCACCACGCAGTACCTGGAGGAGGCCGACCGGCTCGCCGACGACATCGCCCTGGTGGACCGGGGACGGGTCGCGCACACCGGGACGCCCGCCGGGCTCAAGGCGCTGATCGGGTCGTACGCCGAAGCCGTCGTCACCGGGGCCGACGGGCTGACGGCGGCGGCCGGCGTGCTCGACCGGCTCACCGGCTCCGCTCCCGTGTTCGACCACGAGCGAGGCGCCGTCGGCGCGGTCAGCACCGACCCGACCCTGACCCTGCCCCGCCTGGTGCGCGAACTCGACGCGGCCGGAGTGCCGTTGCTGGACGTGCGCCTGAGACCGCCGACCCTCGACGACGTCTTCCTCCGCCTCACCGGACAGTCCGCCGCCGACGACAGGGAGCCGGTGCTGTGAGCGCATTGGCGTACGACGGCCTGGCCATGGCCGGCCGGCAGCTGCGCCGGGTCCGCAACAGTCCGGGCCTGGCGATCCTGACCCAGATGATGCCGATCAACATGCTGCTGTTCTTCGGCTACGTCTTCGGCAGCGCACTGGCGATGCCCGGCCGCGAGTACCGCTCCTTCCTGGTGCCCGGGCTGCTGGTCGCGACCGCGGCCGGCGGGCTGATGACCGGGATGTTCCAGGCCGCCGCGGACACCCACCGGGGCGTCATGGACCGCTTCCGCACGATGCCGGTGAGCCGGGCCGCCGTACCGCTCGGCCAGGCCGTGGCGGACCTCGCGGTCACGGCCGTCGGCACGGTGCCGCTGCTGCTGGTGGGGCTCGCGGTGGGGTGGCGGATCGAGGGGTCCGGGGCAAAGGCCGCCGCGGCGGTGGGACTCTTGCTGTTCTTCCGGTTCGCCTGCACGTGCGCCGGGATCTTCCTGGGGCTGCTCACCCGCAGCGAGGACGCGGCCGGACAGCTCGGCGCCTCCTCCTTCGTGCTGCCGCTGCTGTCCGACGCCTACATCCCGACGGACAACCTGCCGGGCTGGCTGCGCACGCTCGCCGAGTGGAATCCGATCAGCGCGGTGACCACCGCCCTGCGGGACCTCTTCGGCAACGCGCCCGTACCGCACGGCGCCGCCTGGCCGGTGGCCCACCCGGTCGCCGGGGCGCTCGTCTGGAGCCTCGTGCTGACCGCGGTGTTCCTGCCCCTCGCCGTACGCAGGTACGCACACGGGCAGCGGTGATCGGGTACTGACAAAACCGCCGGTCGGGGAGATCATCCACTCCATGGATCGTCTCCCGCTGCCCCTGGAGGGCATCACCGTCGTCGCCGTCGAACAGGCCGTGTCCGCGCCCTTCGCGACCCGGCAGCTCGCCGACCTGGGCGCCCGGGTCGTCAAGGTGGAGCGGATCGACGGCGGCGACTTCGCGCGCGGCTACGACACCGCGGCCGGCGGTCTCGCCTCGCACTTCGTGTGGTGCAACCGCGGCAAGGAGTCCATCGCGCTGGACCTCAAGGACCCGCGTGGCCTCGACGTCGTACGGCGGCTGATCGCGGACGCGGACGTGTTCGTGCAGAACCTGGCCCAGGGGGCCGCGGCCCGGCTCGGTCTGGACGCGGCCACCCTGTGCGCGGCGCACCCGCGGCTGATCGCCGTGGACATCTCGGGATACGGCAGCTCGGGCCCGTACGCGGACAAGCGGGCCTACGACATGCTCGTGCAGTGCGAGGCCGGGCTCGTGTCGGTGACCGGGACACCCGGACAGCCCGTCAAGGCGGGGATCCCGGCGGCGGACATCGCGGCGGCCATGTACGCCTTCTCGGGGGTGCTGGCCGCGCTGGTGCGGCGCGGCACGACCGGGCGGGGCGGTCCGGTGGAGGTGTCGATGCTGGAGGCGCTGGCCGAGTGGATGGGGCATCCGCTGCACCACGCCATGCACGGCGGTGAGCCCCCGGCCCGTACCGGGCTCGCGCATGCCGTCATCGCCCCCTACGACGCCTATGCGACCGCGGACGGCGGACGGGTGCTGCTGTCGGTGCAGAACGACCGGGAGTGGCGGCGGCTGGCCGAACAGGTCGTCGGCCGGCCGGAACTGGGGACGGACCCGGACTACGCGACGAATGCCGCGCGCGTGGCGAACCGGGAGCGGACCGACGAGCTGGTCGCGGGCGCGCTGGGCGTGCTGGACGCCGACGAGGCGCTGGCCCGGTTGGAGAAGGCGGGCATCGCCTGTGCCCGGCTCAGGGATCTGCACGAGCTGGCGGAGCACCCACAGCTGACGGCCCGGGAGCGGTGGCGTCAGGTGGGGTCGCCGGTCGGGCCGTTGAAGGCGCTACTGCCTCCCATCACGCTGCCGGGCGGGGACGGGGCACGGATGGGCGACGTGCCCGCGCTCGGACAGCACACCGGGGCGCTGCTGCGTGCCGTGGGGATGACGGACGACGAGATCGCAGCGTTGCGCCGGGACGGCGTGACGGCCTGAGCGCGGGCCCCTCGAAGGTTCCTTGCGAGGAACGCCGGTTCGCTCGGAGCGGGATGAGATGCTCAGTGCCCGCCGAAGAGCGAGCGGCGCAGTCGACGCAGCGGAGCGAAGAGGGAGACGCGGCTGACCCGCGTGCCTCGGTCGCTGCGCTGGTGCGCTTTGTCACGTGCCGTCAGCTCAAGCATCAGCGAGGTCGCCTCGGCCGCCTTCTGCTGCGGTATGGCGGGACCCGCCAGTACCGAAAGATGGCGGTCGAGGCGCGAACTGGTCGCGCTGCTCCCGCAAGTGATCGCAGGGACCCTGGCCCTGCTGCGCACTGTTATCTGCTCCATGTCACTCCCCACCCGTACGAGTCCACCCGGCCCGGGCAGGGTAACCCTATCGCCCCATGGAGGCATGCGGGTATCTCGACCACAGGATTCACCTTCCCTGTAAGGCGGTTGACGATCCGTCGATGACTACTCTCCGAATCCGACCGATTTCAAGGTGAGTTGGACAAGGGGCTGGCCGGTGGGCTGCGCCGAGCCGCCCTCCGGCTCGACGGTTACGGCGAGTGACGCCGAGGACGTGTCGAGACCCTTCGCGACCAAGGGCGCGTCGCCCTCGAAGAGCCCCAGGGAGCGCGGTTGCACATGGGGGCGCATGACCCAGAGCTGGTGAACGCGGTTTCCGGACGGCGCACCGTATCCGCTGAGGGTGACGACGGCCTGCCCCTCCGATGCGGAAGCGATCACTCCGATACTGCGGCCCCTGGCGTCCTTGCCGCCGGCCGCGCGGGCGTCGGGAGCAGCAAGAACGTGGGCGATCTCACGTGCCTGGGCCCGCTCGGCATCGAGCTGGTCGCGGGTGCGGTTCGCCTGGACCGCGAAGAGGGAGGCGACGACGAGGGCCGCCGCGGCGGTCGCCGTGGCGAAGGGGACGAAGAGAGGGCGCGTACGGGTGCGCGGCGGCGGCTGGGCGCCCCAGACGTGCGGCGGCAGCTGGCGCGCGCGCTCCCGTGCGGGCGCCGGTGCCTGCTCCTGCGGGGTGGTGCGCACCGCGGCCAGCACCCGTTCCCGCAGGGCGGGCGGCGCCGGGGCGGCCGTGGACCAGGCGAGGCGCACCGCGTCCTCGGACAGCGCGCGCACCTCGGCGGCACAGCGGTCACAGCCGTCCAAGTGCTTCTCGAAGCGGCGGCGCTCGCCGGGTTCGAGGGCGTCGAGCGCGTAGGGCGCGGCGAGGGAGTGCAGGTCCTTGCGGCCCAGCAGGCGGCCGAAGATGCTCATGCGGCACCTCCCAGGCACTCGCGCAGCCGGGTGAGTCCGTCGCGCATCCGCGTCTTGACCGTGCCGAGCGGCAGCGAGAGCCGCTCGGCCACCTCACGGTACGTGTAGCCGTCGTAGTAGGCGAGGGTCACGGACTGGCGTTGCAGGGCGGTGAGCCGGTCCAGGCAGCGGCGCACCCACTCGCGCTCCAGGCCCGCCTCGACCTCTTCGGCGACATGGTCGAAGGCGGGTTCCCCGGCGCGCAGGGCCTCGCGCTGCTCGCGTTCGCCGGCGGCCCGGGCACTGCGCACCCGGTCCACCGCGCGGCGGTGGGCGAGGGTGAGGATCCAGGAGAGGGCGCTGCCCCGGCGGGGGTCGAACCGGGCGGCGGAGCGCCACAGTTCGAGCAGCACCTCCTGGGCGACCTCCTCGGACTGGGCGGGGTCGCGCACCACCCGCCGTACGAGCCCGAACACCGGTCCGGAGACCACTGCGTACAGATCCTCGAACGCCCTTTGATCCCCACCTGCCACGAGCACCAGAAGCTCGTCCGCCTCCACCCCGGTCCCCCTTCCGTGGCCACAGCCGGCCCTGCCTCTGACTCCACGCATCCGCACGAGCGCACACCTCCGGCGGGTGATACGGATCAACGGACCGAAAACGCGGGTCCAAAAGACGGAAAAAAATTCTTCCGCCGGACCAATCCGATCGGCTCCTCGGCTCCGTATCACCCTCCGTCAAGGCAAGTTGGCACTGAGGACGGACGGCATGACACCTCTCTTCTCCAGGAGCGGCACAGGACGCAAGGGCCTGGTCACGCTCATCTGTGGTGCGCTGGCCGCCGGAGGGCTCGCAGCCGCCGGTGTCGCCACGCTGGAACCCGGGGCGGCCTCCGCCTCCTCCCACCGGGAGGCCCCGCTGATCTCGGGGACCCCGCAGTACGACAACACGGACCTGTACGCGTTCGTCAGCCCGGACAAGCCCGACACCACGACGATCGTGGCCAACTGGATCCCGTTCGAGGAACCGGCGGGCGGCCCGAACTTCTACACCTTCGCGGACGACGCCCAGTACGACATCCACATCGACAACAACGGTGACGCGCAGGGCGAGCTGCTGTTCCGCTACACCTTCAAGACGCACGTCAAGAACAAGAACACCTTCCTCTACAACACGGGTGCGGTGAAGAGCCTCGACGACCCGAACCTCAACATCACGCAGACCTACGACATCGATCTGATCAAGCTGCACAACCAGAAGGTCGTCTCCAAGACGCGGGTCGCGGACGGCGTTCCGGTCGCGCCGTCGGACGTCGGCAAGGCGTCGATGCCGGACTACGCCAAGCTGCGGTCGCAGGCCATCTACAAGACGGCGGGCGGCGCCGCGACCTTCGCCGGCCAGGCCGACGACCCGTTCTTCGCGGACCTGCGCGTCTTCGACCTGCTCTACGGCGGGAACCTCTCCGAGGTCGGACGGGACACCCTCAAGGGCTACAACGTCAACACGATCGCGCTCCAGGTGCCCAACGACCTGATCCGCGAGTCGGCCAAGCAGCCGGTCGTCGGTATCTGGTCGACGACCCAGCGCAAGAACGCGCAGGGCTACTACGAGCAGGTCTCGCGCCTGGGCAACCCGCTGGTCAACGAGGTCGTCAACCCGCAGAAGGACAAGGACAAGTTCAACGCGTCCCAGCCCTGGTACGACGCGCAGTTCCTGAAGAACGTGACCAACCCCGAGCTGCCGAAGCTCATCGAGTCGATCTACAAGATCAAGGCGCCCGCCGAGCCGCGCAACGACCTCGTCGACGTGTTCCTCAAGGGCGTCAAGGGCCTCAACCAGCCGCCGAACGTGAAGCCCTCGGAGGAGCTGCGCCTCAACACCTCGATCAAGCCGAGCATGCACCCCAAGCGGCTGGGTGTCCTCGACGGCGACAACGCGGGCTTCCCGAACGGCCGTCGCCTCACCGACGACGTGATCGACGCCTCTCTCCAGGTGGTCGAGGGCGAACTGGTCGGCTCCAAGAACGACCTGGGTGACGCGGTCGACAAGAACGACAAGGGCTTCGAGAAGTACTTCCCGTACGTGGCCGAGCCGACGGCGGGCTCCCGCGGCGCCCTCGCCAAGGGAACGTCCGGCAATGCCGACGTGCGCAGCCAGCTCGGCGACGCCCTGCAGCCGGCCGGATCCTCCTCCGGCGGCTCCGGCAACACGATGCTCATCGCCGCCTCCGCGGCCTCGGGCGCGGCCGGGATCCTGCTGATCGGCACCGCCTTCGCCTGGTGGCGCCGCCGCATGCAGCGCCCGTACTGACCCGCACCCCACCGACCGGCGCGGCCCGTACCCCCCTCCCCCACGGCGGGCCGCGCCTTTTCCTTCGACCACGATCAGGCGACCTAGGAGAGGGCATGGCCCCGCGTATCGATGACGAGGAGTCCGGCGGGCGGACGGTGAGCGAGGGCGCGGGTGCCACCCCGGCGCCTGCCGCCCGCACAACCGGGCCGATCGGGTCCGAGACGGACTCGGCTGTGCCGGAGACACAGCTGTCCGCGCCGGACACGGAGACGGCGGCGCCGGAACCGAAGACGTCCGCGACGGACACAGCGGCCGCAACGGCAGAACCGGAACTGTCCGCGCCGGACGCGGGGACGGCAACGCCGGAACAGGTGCCGGAAGTCGCAGCGTCGCCGACGGAGTCGGCGGAGTCGGCGGAGTCGGCGGAGTCGGCGGAGTCGGCGGAGTCGGCGGAGTCGGCGGAGTCGGCGGAGTCGGCGGAGTCGGCGGAGTCGGCGGAGT
>NZ_JBFAET010000021.1:0-8234 GCF_040642095.1 Streptomyces sp. NPDC020362 | reverse complement strand
GTCGGGATCCGTGCCCGGCGCCGAGCGGCGCGTGGCCGCCGTCCGCCGGGTCGCCGCCGTGGGACGGCGCTGGCGTGCCGCCCAACTCGTCTGCTCCGCCGCACTGTTGGCCATCGCGCTCACCGGCGGCGCGATCGCCGTCGGGGCGGCACGGGACGGCGGGCCCACCGTGCCGGCCGCCTCCACCGCCGTCGATCCGGGGCTGCTCGGCAGCGGCGATCTCGACGCGAGCATCGCCGCCCTGCAGGCTCATCTGCACTCCCAGCCGAGGGACTCCGGCAGCTGGGCCACCCTCGGCCTCGCGTACGTGGAGCAGGCGCGGACCAAGGGCGACCCCGCCCGCTACCCGCAGGCCGAGAAGGCCCTGAACCGGTCCCTGGCCCTGGCCCCGGACAACGACCAGGCCCTGGCCGGCCGGGCCGCCCTCGCCGCTGCCCGGCACGACTTCAAGGACGCCCTGATCTACGCGGACCGGACCCTGAAGCAGAACCCGTACAGCGAGCGCGCCCTGTCCTCCCGCGTCGACGCCCTGGTCGAACTCGGCCGCTACACCGAGGCCGACCGGGCCGTCCGGACCGCGGACGCGCGCAAGCCGGGCGTGCCGGTCTTCACGCGGTACGCGTACGTGCACGAGCTGCGGGGCGACGTGGCAACCGCCCGGCGCGTGCTCAAGCAGGCCCTCGCCGTGGCCACTTCACGGGGCGACGTGGCCTACGTGTCCGCCCAGCTCGGCCAACTCGCCTGGAGCCAGGGCGACTACAAGGGCGCGCTGAGCTCCTACGCCCGGGCGCTGGCCGCCGACGAGAACTACCTCCCCGCCCTGGAGGGCCGGGCCCGCGCCCAGGCGGCGGTCGGCAGGCGGGACGAGGCGATCAAGGGTCTGGAGACGGTGGTCTCCCGCTATCCGCTGCCCGGCCCCCTCGTCGAACTCGGCGAGCTGTACGAGGCCCGCGGCGCGGCCGGCGACCGGGCCAGGGCGCACGACCAGTACGCCCTCGTGGACGCCTGGATCGCCCTCGCCCGCGCCAACGGCGTCAACGCCGACCTCGACACCGCTCTGGCCGCCGCCGACCATGGAGACAAGGCGTCCGCCCTGCGTGCGGCCCGCGCCGAATGGGCCCGTCGGCACACCGTGCACACCGCGGACGCCCTCGCCTGGGCGCTGCACGTCAACGGGCATGACGAGGAGGCCCTTCCCTACGCCCGCCGGGCCACGGCCACCGGCTACCGCAACGCCGCCTTCGTCTACCACCGCGGCATGATCGAGCTGGCCACGGGCCACTCCGAGGAGGGCCGGACGCACCTGACGGCGGCCCTGAGGCTGAACCCCGGTTTCTCCCCGCTGGGTGCGGCCGAGGCCCGCAAGGCCCTGGGGGCCGCCCGGTGAACCTCCGTCGCCCGTTCGCCGGCGCCGCGGCGGTCCTCACGGCCGCCTGCGCCCTCGCGCTCACCCCGGCCACGGCCGCGAGCGCGCATCCCCTCGGCAACTTCACCGTCAATCGCTACGACGGTCTGGTCGCCGCTCCCGGGCAGCTCCGCGTCGACCATGTGGAGGACCTCGCCGAGATCCCGGCGACCCAGGCCAAGCCGGGCATCGAGCGGCTCGGCCTGACCGCATGGGCGAGGCAGCGGTGCGCCGACGCCGCGAAGGGCAGCGCGCTCACCGTCGGGGGACGGCCCGTCGCCCTGGCCACCGGCACCGCCCGCGCCCGCTTGCGGCCCGGGCAGGCCGGGCTGAACACGCTGCGCGTGGAGTGCCGGTTCACCGCACCGCTTCCGCAGGGGAAGCCGGTCGCCCTCGGCTTTCACAGCGCGGGGGCCACCGGCGGACCCGGCTGGCGGGAGATCACCGCGCGCGGCGACCGCATGACGCTCACCGGGACGGACGTACCGGCGAAGTCGGTCTCGCACGAACTCACCACGTACCCGAAGGACCTGCTCTCCTCGCCCGCCGACACCACCGCGGCCTCCCTGCACGTGCGCCCCGGCGGCCCGGCGCTCGCCGAGGAGCGGCAGGACGCCCCGGGCGCGGGCGTGCTGCCGCGGGGCGCCGACCGCTGGACCCGCGCCCTGGACGACCTCGTGGCCCGTCACGACCTGACTCTCGGATTCGCCACGCTCGCCCTGCTCATCGCGGTCGTCCTCGGCGCGATGCACGCGCTCGCACCGGGCCACGGCAAGACCCTGATGGCCGCGTCGGCGGCGGCGCGCGGAGGCCGCGCCCGGCTGCGGGACGTACTGCCCCTGGCCGCCTCGGTCACGGTCACCCACACCCTCGGCGTGGTCGCCCTGGGCCTGCTCGTCACGGCCGGTTCCGCCGCCACGCCCTCGGTGATCGCCTGGCTGGGCATCGCCAGCGGCGCCCTGGTGCTCGTCGCGGGGACGAACCTCCTACGACGGGCCTGGCGCAACCGTGCGCACGAGCACACGCACACCCACGTCCATGAGGAGGCGGAGGAGCGCCGGTTGGCCGGTGTGGGCGCCCACCACGGCACGGCCCACGGCCATGACGACCACCATCATGGGCATCACCATGACGACCACCACGACCACCACCGTGATCACGATCACGGGCACCATCACGATCACCCGCACGGGCACTCTCACCACCACGCCGTCGAACACACCCATGGCGGCCACACCCACAGCCACCCCACCGCCCCCACCCTCCGCGGCACGATCCTCCTGGGGTTCGCCGGCGGTCTGGTGCCCAGCCCCTCCGCGGTCGTCGTGCTCGTCGGTGCCGCGGCGCTGGGCAAGGCCTGGTTCGGGCTGCTGCTCGTCGTGGCGTACGGCGCCGGTCTTGCGCTGACGCTCACGGCGGCCGGGTTCGCCGTCGTCAGGCTGGGCTCGGGCGTCACCCGGGTGCTGGAGCGGCGCCCGCGCTGGAGCGTCCACCCGGTGGCCGCCCTGGTCCGCCGGACCCTGCCACTCGCGTCCGCGCTGGTCGTCGTCGCCCTGGGTGCCGGATTGGTGCTCAAGGGGGCCGCATCCGCACTCGGCTGAGCTACTTTTGTGGAGAAATCACGTCAGATGCCGTGGGGGGCACCCGTGTCCGAAGAACCGGACCACGACCGTGTGATCGCAGGCCGCTACCGACTGCTGTCCCCGCTGGGCGAGGGCGGCATGGGCACGGTGTGGCGCGCCCGCGACGAGGTGCTGCACCGCGAGGTGGCCGTGAAGGAGGTGCGGGCGCCGGCCGGGCTGCCCGCGTCCGACGTCGAGCGGATGTACGCGCGCCTGGAGCGTGAGGCATGGGCGGCGGCCCGGGTCGCCAACCGCAACGTGGTCACGGTGTACGACGTGGCGATGGAGGGCGGCCGCCCGTGGATCGTGATGGAGCTGGTCCGCGGCCTGTCCCTGGCCGACCAGCTGGAGGCCGAGGGTCCGCTGTCGCCGCAGCGGGCCGCGCACATCGGTGCCGAGGTGCTGGCCGCGCTGCGCGCCGCGCACGCCGTCGGGGTGCTGCACCGGGACGTTAAGCCGGCCAATGTGCTGCTGGCGAACGACGGCCGGGTGGTCCTCACCGACTTCGGCATCGCGACGGTCGAGGGCAGCTCGGCGCTGACCATGACCGGAGAGGTGATCGGCTCGCCCGAGTTCCTCGCGCCGGAGCGGGCACTGGGCCGTACGCCGGGCCCGGAGTCCGATCTGTGGTCGCTGGGCGTACTGCTGTACGCGGCCGTCGAGGGCAACTCCCCGTTCCGCTACGACACTCCGCTGAGCACTCTGCGCGCCGTGGTGGACGAGGAACTGCCGCCGCCGGGCCGGGCCGGGCCGCTCGCTCCCGTCATCGAGGGGCTGCTGCGCAAGGACCCGGCCGAGCGGCTGTCCGCCGAGCGGGCGGAGCAGGATCTGCGGGTCGTCGCGGCGGGCGGGACCGCCCGCACGGAGTCGACACCGGTCGCGCCGTACGCCCCGACGGTCACGTCCCGGCCGCAACGGCCTTCTCCCACACCCCCCATGCCCGTGCCCGGCGGGTATCCGGAACCGCGGACCACGGCCGTAGCGCCGGCTCGTGAGCGGCGGACCCGCCTCGTGCTGGTGGCCGGTCTGCTCGCGGTCGCACTGGCGCTGGCGGGGCTGACGTACGCGCTGCTCAACCGCGACAACGGCGGCGGCAAGGGCGACGACAGGGCGCAGACCGGCCGGGCGAGCGCCAGTGTGCACTCCCCCTCGCCGAGCACCGGCACGGACTCCGGCACCGCGGCGCAACCGCCCGCACACAGCAGCCCGACGACGAGCAGCCCGCCGGCCCAGTCCGTGCAGGTGACCCTGACGGGCTCGCACACCGCGTACGACGGGACCTGCCCGCCGCCGACCGGGCAGGCGCCCGCGTTCACGGCGACGTTCACGGTCGGGCGGCTGCCCGCGCAGGTGGAGTACCGGTGGGTGCCGGCGCACGGGTCGGTCTCCGACCCGGGATGGAGGACGTTGGCGTTCCCGGCCGGAGGCGGGAGGACCAAGCAGGTGCAGGTGACCGTGACCGCCTACTCCGAGGGCCGGACGATCGAGAACGGGATCAGTGTGGAGGTGCGCAGTCCGGTGCGGACCACTTCGAACTCCGTGCCGTTCTCGGTGACCTGCGCGACGACGCCGACGGAGACCCCGTCGGACGGGGCCTCCGCTTCGCCCTCGGCCTCTCCCTGACGGGTTCGGCCGGACGGCTCAGGACGCGTTGGTGGTGAGCACGGGGAGATAGCCGCCCGACTGGCCGGCCGCGGTGGGGTGGTACGACTCGCCGATGTCGAGCCAGTTGACGCTGTGCAGCCAGGAGTCGCTGGAACAGATCTCGTGGCTGGAGAACGGGGAGCGGATGTCGCCGAAGACGAAGTCGTGGTCCAGGGCACGCTTCTGGATGGCGGCGTCGATGTAGTCGGCGGCCCCGTTGATCGCGGACCGCTTGGTGTCGGAGAGGCCGAGGCAGGTCTGGCCGAGCAGGTAGAAGCGGGGGTAGCCGAGGACGACCACCCGGGCGGAGGGGGCTTTGGCGCTGATCGCGTTGTAGACGGCGTCGAGCTTGCCGGGGAGCGTCGAGTCGACGTACGCCTTGGCGCTGTTGATCTTGGACAGGCAGCCGCTGTCGGACGAGAGGACACAGGTCGTCATGACGTCGGAGAATCCGGCGTCGTTGCCGCCGATCGAGATCGAGACCAGGGCGGTGGAGGAGTTGAGCGAGCCGAGCTGACTGGCGAGGACGTCGTCCGTCGTGGCGCCCGAGCAGGCGTTGAAGGCGAACGAGGACGGGCTGTGCGCGGCGTTCCACAGGTACGGGTACGCCTTGGTGCTGCGGTCGCAGCTTCCGCTGGAGCTGATGTAACTGCCCGCTCCGACTCCGGAGGAGTAGGAGTCACCGAGCGCCACATAGCCGCCGGTTGCGGCCGTCGAGGAGGCCTGCGCCGTGGCGGCCCCGGTGAGGGCCAGGCCGGCGGCAAGGAGGAGCGAGGTCACGGATGCCGCAAATCGGGAACGTCTCATGGAACCTCCCTTTAGCAGGATCTCTGCCACAACTGTCGTACCAACTACGCATGTTGAGTGGAAGTGTCCATGCCAATGAACTTTTCAGATTTGAACGACATCCGAACAGGATCGGTTCAGGACCTCCACTGGACGCCCCCTTCCCCAGAAGCCTCGAACACTCCGGGGAACACATGTTTAAAGGGGGACCGCCGTCTTGACGGCTCCTGCGGGCCTGCGCCACATTGAAGCCCGGCATCCGGCGCGTCGGGGGGCAAAGTCGCCAATGCAGACCTTACGCATCAACACACCTTCATCGGACGGCGGCGAGGACGACGCCGGCCAGGAGCGCCGGGGTCCGGGGAGGGACCTGTCTGCGCTGCTCGCCGGGGCCGCCACGGCCGTCGCCGCGGTCGGCGCACTGCTCGCAACTACCGACACCCACTCACCACTGCGCGCACCGAGCACACTGTTCTTCCTGCTCACAGCACCGGCAGCGGCGATCGGGACGGCGCTGCGCGGACTCAATCCCGTCGGCCGGGTGCTCTGCGCGCTTGCGGGCGCGGTCGTACTGAACATGCTGGTTGCCCAGGGCATGCTGGCCGTGCACCGCTGGTCGGTACGCGGCGGCGTCGTCGCGGTGACGTCGCTCAGCCTGCTGCTTCTTCTACTCGTCCTCACCCGGGAGAAATTCCGTTCGAGGAAACGAACACAAGACGGACCAACCAAGGCCAAAGTTGTGTAACGGCCCAACCAACAAAAACGTGAGACCTCGGTGCAGGTCTTGCCATTCTGCTTCAATCGTCAATACCGTCGTACATCTCACCCGCATCGGTCCGTCTGCACACGGTTCAGGGGAGGGCTCAGGGCCGTGACGTATCGGCGCGGGGCGCGGTAGGGGGGTGCCGTGCTCGGTGACCGCACGTGTTTCCGAGTCGTGCCGCGCGACCGGCTGCCGTCTTTTTCCGGCAGCCCGGCCTGCTTTGCCAGCTCATCTGCGTGCACGGAGATCACTTCGCCGTGCCGAAGACGAGAACCCCCCTTTCGAACCGGACACAGAGCCGGGCCGCCCAGGGGCGGGCGGTCCACCGGACGAGAGGGACACAACCCGTGAGTTCTGTTCTGCATCCGCCGAGTTCGGGCCAAGATCCGTTAATGGCCACCCACTATCGGCCCATCTCCACTCACCTTGCGATCACTCCGCCGGTGAGCGTGGTGATTCCCGCCATGAATGAGGCGGAGAATCTGCCCTACGTCTTCAAGACCCTTCCGGACTGGATACAGGAAGTGGTTCTCGTGGACGGCAATTCCACCGACGACACGGTCGAGGTGGCCCGTTCGCTGTGGCCCGCGGTGAAGGTCGTCGAACAGCAGGGCAAGGGCAAGGGGGATGCCCTGATCACCGGGTTCGAGGCGTGCAGCGGCGACATCATCGTGATGGTCGACGCGGACGGCTCGGCCGACGGCAACGAGATCGTGTCGTACGTCTCCGCCCTCGTCTCGGGCGCCGACTTCGCCAAGGGCTCGCGTTTCGCCAACGGCGGCGGCACGGACGACATGACCTTCATCCGCAAGCTCGGCAACTGGGCGCTGTGCACCATCGTCAACCGCAAGTTCGGCGCCCGCTACACCGATCTCTGCTACGGATACAACGCATTCTGGCGGCACTGCCTGGACAAGATCGACCTGGACTGCACCGGCTTCGAGGTCGAGACCCTGATGAACATCAGAGTGGTCAAGGCGGGGCTGAAGGTTCAGGAGATCCCCAGCCACGAGTACCTCCGCATCCACGGCACGAGCAATCTGCGGGCCGTTCGGGACGGGCTGCGGGTGCTGAAGGTCATCCTCAAGGAGCGCTCCAACCGGCGTGCGCTGCGCCGCCAGGCCCATCACGCGCGCCTGCTGAACACCGGGCAGGGAGAGGTGTCTTGACGGATCCCGACATCTCCGTCGTGATCTGCGTGTACACCGAGGACCGCTGGGGGGACATCCTCGCAGCGGTCTCCTCGGTGCGCGCGCAGTCGTATCCGGCGCTGGAGACACTCCTGGTCGTGGACCACAACCCGGCCCTGCTGGACCGGCTGGCCCGCGAGTACAAGGAGTACGAGAAGGGGACGGCGGCCGGTGACGTCCGGGTGCTCGCCAACGCCGGCCCGCGCGGCCTGTCGGCCGGCCGCAACACCGGTGTCGCCGCCTCCCGTGGCGAGGTGATCGCCTTCCTGGACGACGACGCGGTGGCCGAACGGGACTGGCTGCGGCGCTTCGCCGAGGGGTACACCGACCCGCGCGTGATGGCGGTCGGCGGCCGTACGGTCCCGGTCTGGGCGTCGGGCCGGCGCCCCGCCTGGTTCCCGGAGGAGTTCGACTGGGTGGTGGGGTGCACCTACCGGGGGCTCCCGCCGGGCCGGGTCCGGGTCCGCAACGTGCTGGGCGGAAACGCCTCCTTCCGGCGTACGGCGTTCACCGCGGCGGGCGGTTTCGCCACCGGCATCGGCCGCGACGGCGACCGGCGCCCGCTGGGCTGCGAAGAGACGGAGCTGTGCATCCGGCTCACCCGGGCCCGCCCCGACGCCGTCCTCCTCATCGACGACCGCGCGGTGATCCACCACCGGGTGCCCGAGGCCCGCGAGCACTTCGCGTACTTCCGCACCCGCGCCTACGCGGAAGGCCTCTCCAAGGCGCTGGTGGCCCGCAGTGTCGGCGCGGACAAGGGGCTGGAGTCCGAGCGTCGGTACACCACCCGGGTGCTGCCCGCCGGGGTGGCCCGCGGACTGCGG
>NZ_JBFAET010000020.1:0-79769 GCF_040642095.1 Streptomyces sp. NPDC020362 | reverse complement strand
CTCGGCGGGCCGGGCCCGGTTCACCCGGGGCGGCGCACCCGGCGGGGGGGGCCCGGGCGGGCCCCGCGCGGCCTGTTGGGGGGGGGCACCCCCGCCCGGGCGGGTCTCCCGGGCCCAGCCGGGGCTCCTCGGCTGTCACTCCTGTGAGTGGGGAGCGGCGAGCGTTGCTCCCGGTTGTCCACAGGGCGTTTTCCACAGGGGTGGCCGGGCGTCCCCGGCCTTGGCACAGTGGTGGCCATGCGGGGGTGGTGGCGGGAACTCACCGACCTGGTGCTGCCGGCCGAGTGCGCAGGCTGCGGGGCACCTCGTACGGTGCTCTGCCCGCGGTGCCAGGGAGCCCTGGGCGGAGCCCTGCCGTGCCGGGTGCGGCCGCTGCCTGAGCCGCCCGGACTGCCGGTGGTGCATGCGGCAGCTCCCTACGCACTGCAGGTACGGGAGCTGCTCCTCGCCCACAAGGAGCGCGGTGCCCTGGCGCTCACGGGAGCACTGGGCGCGGCTCTGGCGGGGGCGGTGCGCGCCGGTCTCGGCCCGGCCGGGCGAGGTGGCCGGCAGGGCGGGCCGGCGGGGCCCGGGACCGTGCTGCTGGTTCCCGTGCCCTCCGCCCGGTGGGCCGTGCGGGCACGCGGACACGATCCGGTGCGGCGGATGGCGCTCGCGGCGGCCGGGGAGCTGCGGCGCACCGGGACACCGGCCCGGGTGGTCGCGGTGCTGCGGCAGCGGCGGGCCGTGGCGGACCAGGCGGGGCTCGATGCGCGGCGGCGCCTGGAGAACCTCGCGGGTGCGCTGGAGGTGACGGTCGGCGGTGCGCGGCTGCTCACCGAAGGGCGTGTCGTACTCGTCGACGACCTGATCACGACGGGGGCGAGCCTCGCGGAGGCGGCGCGGTCCCTGCGGGAAGCGGCCATATCGCACCGGGATGGGGGAACAGCCGTGTACGAGCCCGCAACTCGGGAAGGAAGGGGGGAACGACGGACCGGAGCACGGGAGGAGAGCGGGAAGTGGGTGCATGGTGCACCGGAAAAGATGGCACCGAATGCCTCCGGAGAGGCGCTTCAGGCAGCCGTGGTCGCCGGTCCTCGGGATTCTTTCGAAATAAACAGGAACTGAGGGCGAACTTGCATCGTTGCAGGTAGCGAGAGGGGCAATTCACCTGAACGGAGGTACGCCGCAGTAGAGGGTGACGACATCCGTCCGGGCGAGATATGTTCGGTTGTGAGGAAAGGCGCAGGCCACACCTCTCATATCCGAATGCTGTGCCGCGGGTTTTCCGCAATCACCCGCGGTGCTGGGGTGCAGATCCCGCCCATGGGGGAGGAGGAGGTGGAAGTCACCGAGTCCGAGGTTCCGGGGCTCACCGGAGCCGGGTGCAAAAGGGAGATGCTCCGCCGATGGAGCGGAGCGATCCGGGAACGGAGTTCTGCGTGGACATCGTCGTCAAGGGCCGCAAGACCGAGGTGCCCGAGCGGTTCCGCAAGCACGTGGCCGAGAAGCTGAAGCTGGAGAAGATCCAGAAGCTCGATGGCAAGGTGATCAGCCTCGACGTCGAGGTGTCCAAGGAGCCCAACCCCCGTCAGGCCGACCGCTGTGACCGAGTGGAGATCACGCTCCGCTCCCGCGGTCCCGTGATCCGGGCGGAGGCAGCGGCCAGCGACCCGTACGCGGCACTGGACCTGGCCGCTGAGAAACTGGACGCCCGGCTGCGCAAGCAGCACGACAAGCGTTTCTCGCGCCGCGGCGCGCGGCGGATCTCGGCCGCCGAGGTTCCCGACCACGTCCCGGGCGCGGCGACGCTCAACGGCAACGGCCTCCCCGTCCACGACGAAGAGACGGACGGAGTGCCGACCAAGAAGATCGGTTCGCTGGAGGTCAAGGGCGAAGGTCCCCTGATCGTCCGCGAGAAGACGCACGTCGCCTCCCCGATGAGCCTCGACCAGGCGCTCTACGAGATGGAACTGGTCGGCCACGACTTCTACTTGTTCGTCGATTCCGAGACCAAGGAACCGAGCGTCGTCTACCGGCGACACGCCTACGACTACGGCGTCATCCACCTCAGCACGGACCCGATGGTCGCTGAGGCGCAGCCCCCCGCGGCTGGTGGCATGCTGGGCGGCTGACCCACCCGGCCTGAAGCTGAGCCGGTGCCCCTGGAGCGCGTGTGCGCCCCCAGGGGCACCGGTGTGCGACCACTTCGCGCCCCGCACGTCACCGCGGCGACGCCCGGGCATGAAATCATGGCCGCACCGGCCCAACCGGTGGGTCGTTGCCTTGGGTTGGCGATGGCACAGGACCACAGGCCACAGCCTTCAGGGGGAGGAACGATGGCGGACACCTTCGGACCGATGCGAGACGCGGACGCCGACGACGGTGTCATCGGCATGGGCCCGGACACGGGCTCTGCGCGCAAGGAGCCGATCAGAGTCCTGGTGGTGGACGACCACGCCCTCTTCCGCCGTGGCCTGGAGATCGTGCTCGCGGCCGAGGAGGACATCCAGGTCGTCGGCGAGGCGGGCGACGGTGCCGAGGCCGTCGACAAGGCCGCGGACCTGCTGCCCGACATCGTGCTGATGGACGTGCGGATGCCCAAGCGCGGCGGGATCGAGGCCTGCACCTCCATCAAGGAGGTCGCCCCCAGCGCGAAGATCATCATGCTGACGATCAGCGATGAGGAGGCCGACCTCTACGACGCGATCAAGGCGGGCGCCACCGGATATCTCCTCAAGGAGATCTCGACGGACGAGGTGGCCACGGCCATTCGCGCGGTGGCCGACGGTCAGTCGCAGATCAGCCCGTCCATGGCCTCCAAGCTCCTCACCGAGTTCAAGTCGATGATCCAGCGCACCGACGAACGTCGGCTGGTGCCCGCGCCGCGGCTGACCGACCGTGAGCTGGAGGTCCTCAAGCTCGTCGCCACGGGCATGAACAACCGGGACATCGCCAAGGAGCTGTTCATCTCCGAGAACACCGTGAAGAACCACGTCCGCAACATCCTGGAGAAGCTGCAGCTGCACTCCAGGATGGAGGCGGTGGTCTACGCGATGCGGGAGAAGATCCTCGAGATCCGCTAGCCGGCTAGGCGAGGACGCGGGCGAGTTCTCTGGCGAGGGCCTCGCGGAGTTCCGGGGCGTCCACGCGCTCCACGCGGACGTCCGTGCAGTTCACCCAGGTCGCCGCCTCGATCAGGGCCTGCGCCACCGACGGGACCGCCTTCGGGCCGTCCAGGGTGACCTGCTTGGCCACCAGCGTGCTGCCCTCGCGGGCCGGGTCGACACGCCCGACCAGCCGGCCGCCCGCCAGAACGGGCATCGCGAAGTAGCCGTAGACCCGCTTGGGCTTGGGGACGTAGGCCTCCAGGCGGTGGGTGAAGCCGAAGATCCGCTCCGTGCGGGCCCGTTCCCAGATCAGTGAGTCGAACGGGGACAGCAGCGTGATGCGGTGCCGGCCGCGCGGCGGGGTCGCGAGCGCCGCAGGGTCCGCCCAGGCCGGCCGGCCCCAGCCCTCGACCTCGACCGGCACCAGGCCCGAATCGGTGATCACGGCGTCGACCTGCTCGCCCTTGAGACGGTGGTAGTCGGCGATGTCCGCGCGCGTGCCGACGCCCAGGGACTCGCCGGCCAGCCGGACCAGACGGCGCAGGCACTCGGTGTCGTCCAGCTCGTCGCGCAGCAGCGCGTCCGGGACGGCGCGCTCGGCCAGGTCGTAGACCCGCTTCCAGCCGCGGCGCTCGACGCACACCACCTCGCCGTACATCAGGGCGCGCTCCACGGCGACCTTTGCGCCGGACCAGTCCCACCACTCGCTGGTCCTCTTCGCGCCGCCCAGCTCCGTGGCCGTCAGCGGGCCTTCCGAGCGCAGCTGCTTGACGACCTGGTCGTAGGCGCCGTCGGGCAGTTCGTGGTTCCAGTGCGGGCGGTTGCGGTAGGCGCGGCGGCGGAAGGCGAAGTGGGGCCACTCCTCGACCGGCAGGATGCAGGCCGCGTGCGACCAGTACTCGAAGGCGTGCGGTCGCCCTGCGGACGCGGAGTTCCAGTACGCGGCCTCGACGGTCTTGCGGCCGACCGCGCCCAGACGCGCGTACGGGATCAGTTCGTGGGAGCGGGCGAGGACCGAGATGGTGTCCAGCTGGACCGCGCCGAGGTGGCGGAGCACCCCGCGGACGCCGCCCCGCCGGTCGGGCGCACCGAGGAAGCCCTGGGCGCGCAGGGCGATACGGCGGGCGTCGTCCGCGGTGAGGACGACGGAGGGGCGCGGAAGGGTCGTCATGCGTCGGACGATAGACGGCGGCACTGACAATGCGATCTGACCTGAGCTTTTATCCGGCTGGGCGCAGATGCGAGCGGGCGGTTTCAGACCCGTGCGGGCAGGTACGAGCGGGCTGGTTCAGACCCGTGCGAGCAGGCATGAGCGGGCGGGTTCACACCCGTGCGGGCAGGTACGGTGCCGTCGACGGCAGGCCCAGGTCCGAGGGGAGCAGCGAGCCGACCCAGCAGTCCCGGCGCACCCCGTTGTTGTTGACGCCCGAGCGCAGGGTGCCCTCGACGGTGAAACCGGCCCGTTCCGCCACCGCGCGCGAGAGACGGTTGCCGACCTCGGCCCGCCACTCGAGACGGTCGACGGACAGCGCGGTGAACGCCCAGCGGGACGCGGCGAGGGTGGCCTCGGTGACGTAGCCGTGGCCGCGGTGCTCCTTGGCGGCCCAGAAGCCGACCTCGCCGACACCCAGCGCGCGCATCGTGATGCTGAGCATTCCCACCAGCTGCCCTGCGGGGAGGAACACGCCGAAGGTGTACATCGAGTCGTTCGCCCAGCCGCCGGGTGCCATCTGCCCCACGAAGCTCTCTGCGTGCTCCCACAGATAAGGAGAGGGGAACGAGGAGATCCAGCGCTGTATGTCCGGGTCCTGGGCGGCCGTGTGGACCGCCTCGGTGTCGGCCGGGCCGACGGCGCGCAGCAGGAGGCGGTCGGTGGCGAGCGTGACGGGTTCCATCGGCCGATTCTGCGGGGGCGGGGTGCGCCACGCCAGCGCTTTTCGCGGAGCGTGAGCCTGTGATCACATTTCGCGCAATTCCTTGTCGAGGGGCGGCACTATCCGCCTGGCCCGTCCGTTGTCCAGGGTGAAGCAGCCGTCGGGCCGCCAGGCCTCCCGGCGCAGCCGGGTCCTCGCATACGATGGCCGTTGCTCAGTACGTCCAAAGGAAAACCGACCGTCCCAGGCCCGACCGGCAAGGAGACCAGCCCCCGTGTCCGTCCTCTCGAAGATCATGCGTGCAGGCGAAGGCAAGATCCTGCGCAAGCTGCACCGCATCGCGGACCAGGTCAACTCCATCGAAGAGGACTTCGTCGACCTCTCCGACGCCGAGCTGCGGGCCCTCACCGACGAGTACAAGCAGCGGTACGCAGACGGTGAGAGCCTGGACGACCTGCTCCCCGAGGCGTTCGCCACCGTCCGCGAGGCCGCCAAGCGCGCCCTCGGCCAGCGGCACTACGACGTGCAGCTGATGGGTGGCGCCGCCCTCCACCTCGGCTACGTGGCCGAGATGAAGACCGGTGAGGGCAAGACCCTCGTCGGCACGCTGCCCGCGTACCTGAACGCCCTCTCCGGAGACGGCGTCCACATCGTCACGGTCAACGACTACCTGGCCGAGCGCGACTCCGAGATGATGGGCCGCGTCCACAAGTTCCTGGGCCTGGAGGTCGGCTGCATCCTGGCCAACATGACGCCGGCCCAGCGTCGCGAGCAGTACCAGTGCGACATCACGTACGGCACGAACAACGAGTTCGGCTTCGACTACCTGCGCGACAACATGGCGTGGTCCCAGGACGAGCTGGTGCAGCGCGGCCACAACTTCGCCATCGTCGACGAGGTCGACTCCATCCTGGTCGACGAGGCCCGTACGCCGCTGATCATCTCCGGCCCGGCCGACCAGGCCACCAAGTGGTACGGCGACTTCGCCAAGCTGGTCACCCGCCTGAAGAAGGGCGAGGCGGGCAACCCCCTCAAGGGAGTCGAGGAGACCGGCGACTACGACGTCGACGAGAAGAAGCGCACGGTCGCCATCCACGAGAACGGTGTCTCCAAGGTCGAGGACTGGCTGGGCATCGACAACCTCTACGAGTCGGTGAACACCCCGCTCGTGGGTTACCTGAACAACGCCATCAAGGCCAAGGAACTCTTCAAGAAGGACAAGGACTACGTCGTCATCGACGGCGAGGTCATGATCGTCGACGAGCACACCGGCCGTATCCTCGCCGGCCGCCGCTACAACGAGGGCATGCACCAGGCGATCGAGGCGAAGGAAGGGGTGGACATCAAGGACGAGAACCAGACGCTCGCCACGATCACCCTGCAGAACTTCTTCCGCCTCTACAACAAGCTCTCCGGCATGACCGGTACGGCCATGACCGAGGCCGCCGAGTTCCACCAGATCTACAAGCTCGGCGTGGTCCCGATCCCGACGAACCGGCCGATGGTCCGCAAGGACCAGTCGGACCTGATCTACCGCACCGAGGTGGCCAAGTTCGAGGCGGTCGTCGACGACATCGCCGAGAAGCACGAGAAGGGCCAGCCGATCCTCGTCGGTACGACGTCCGTCGAGAAGTCGGAGTACCTGTCCCAGCAGCTCAGCAAGCGCGGCATCCAGCACGAGGTGCTCAACGCCAAGCACCACGAGCGTGAGGCGTCGATCGTCGCCCAGGCCGGCCGCAGGGGCGCCGTGACGGTGGCCACCAACATGGCCGGTCGTGGTACGGACATCAAGCTCGGCGGCAATCCCGACGACCTCGCGGAGGCTGAGCTGCGTCAGCACGGCCTCGACCCCGAGGAGCACATCGAGGAGTGGGCGCAGGCACTGCCCGCCGCTCTGGAGAGGGCCGAGCAGGCGGTCAAGGCCGAGTTCGAGGAGGTCAAGGACCTCGGCGGGCTGTACGTGCTGGGCACCGAGCGGCACGAGTCGCGGCGTATCGACAACCAGCTGCGCGGTCGTTCCGGCCGTCAGGGCGACCCGGGCGAGTCCCGCTTCTACCTCTCCCTCGGTGACGACCTGATGCGGCTCTTCAAGGCCCAGATGGTCGAGCGCGTGATGTCGATGGCGAACGTGCCGGACGACGTGCCGATCGAGAACAAGATGGTCACGCGTGCGATCGCGTCCGCGCAGTCGCAGGTCGAGCAGCAGAACTTCGAGACCCGTAAGAACGTTCTGAAGTACGACGAGGTGCTCAACCGGCAGCGTGAGGTCATCTACGGCGAGCGCCGCCGTGTTCTGGAGGGCGAGGACCTGCACGAGCAGGTGCAGCACTTCATGGACGACACGATCGACGCGTACGTCGGTGCGGAGACCGCCGAGGGCTTCCCCGAGGACTGGGACCTGGACCGCCTGTGGGGCGCCTTCAAGCAGCTCTACCCGGTGAAGATCACCGTCGAGGAGCTGGAGGAGGCGGCCGGTGACCGTGCCGGGCTGACCGCCGAGTTCATCTCCGAGTCCATCAAGGACGACATCCACGAGCAGTACCAGGCCCGTGAGGGGCAGCTCGGCTCCGAGATCATGCGGGAACTGGAGCGCCGGGTGGTGCTGTCGGTCCTCGACCGCAAGTGGCGCGAGCACCTCTACGAGATGGACTACCTCCAGGAGGGCATCGGCCTGCGCGCGATGGCGCAGAAGGACCCGCTGGTCGAGTACCAGCGCGAGGGCTTCGACATGTTCACCGCGATGATGGAGGGCATCAAGGAGGAGTCCGTCGGCTACCTGTTCAACCTGGAGGTCCAGGTCGAGCAGCAGGTCGAGGAGGTTCCGGTCGAGGAAGCGCAGCCGGTGCCCGAGGGTGCCGTCCAGGACACCGTGCCGGCGCAGGCGGGTGCGCGTCCGGAGATCCGGGCCAAGGGGCTGGATGTTCCGCAGCGACGGGATCTGCACTTCTCCGCGCCCACCGTGGACGGCGAGGGCGGCATCGTGGAGCGCGACCTCGAGGACGAGGAGCCGGTGCGGTCCGAGTCCGACGGGCTGACGCGGGCCGAGCGTCGTCGGCAGGCGAAGGGCGGACGGCGCCGCAAGAAGTAACCTGCGGTGCTTTGGCTGTGGTGAAGGGCCGGGTCTCCTTTGGGAGGTCCGGCCCTTCGGCTTGGGGCAGGGCGGGGCTGTGTCGGTGCCCGGTGCTGCGGCTGGGCGGCGGTGGGGTCGCTTGCCGACGCCTGCGGGGTGCCGCTGCGCCACACCTTCCCCCACTCTCGGCTTCGCTCAGGCGGGGGCCCCATCGCCCCAGCGACACGACTGCCTGCAGCTGCCGCGTGGGACGGCTGCCTGCAGCTGCCGTATGGGACGGCTGCCCATCACCTGCAGCATGGGACGGCTGCCCGCAGCTGCCGTGGATGGCTGCCTGTCGTTGTCCAGGGGCAGGGTGTCGGGTGTCGGGGTCAGTCGTCCTCGGGGGTGTGGGGTGGCCTCGGGCCGCCCAGTTCCACTGCTGTGCAGCGCCAGCGGTGGTCCTCGCCGCGTTCCAGGCGGAAGGCCATGGCGCGCAGCCGGTCGCCGGCGGCGACCCGGGCGAAGACCTCCAGGGCACCGGTGCGGGGGACGTAGTAGCCGATGTCGCGGACGACGGCGCGGCGGCCACGGGTGCGCAGCGGACTGTGCTCGGCGAGCCGGGCGAGGTCGTCGTAGGCGCGGCCCGCGGTGTGCCGGAGCATCCAGTGGACGGGGCGCTGGCCGCTCAGGACGGCCAGCAGACGGTCGGCGAAGAGGTCGGTGGGGCGCGGCTGCGCCACGGCCGTCGCAGGCGCCGTGGCGGCCCTGCCACGGACGGGATTGCGGGGCGGTGTGCTGCCCGGGCGGCGGGAGTCCTGGCGGGTCGGGGGACGGTGGCGCGGGCGGGGGTGAGCGGTGCGGCTCATGACCTTGTTCATGGGGATCCCCGTTCGGCGGGCCCGGAAGGTACCGGGCGGTAACTTGCTGGTGAGGATCTTGTACGGGGGCATGGCAGGCAGTCGCAAGGAAGGCGGGGCGGGCGCAGAGGGCCCGGACATGTTCACCTATCCGGGTGGTGAGGGCCCTCGGAAGTCCCGGGGACAAGCGGCCGGACCGGGTGAGACACGGGCGCCGGGTGGACGTGGTGGAGGGTGCGGGCGGGAACCCGAAAGGGGACGGCCGCACGTATCCTGAAGGCCCGTCGGGAGACGCGTCAGCTGCCCTCCCCGGGGCCTCAGCGGAGCCTTTGACCAGGAAAGAGCGGCCAGCCATGCGCGTCTACGTCCCCCTGACCCTTCCCGGGCTCGCCGAGGCGCACAAGACGGGTGAGCTGGGGAGCGGCCCCCTGGCCGCGTATGCCGTCACGCCCGCACTGCGCGAGTGGTACCTCTCCGACGACATCGAGGAACTGGAGTACGCGGCGCTCAGCCGGGCAGCTCAGGCCTCGCTGCGGCTGCTCGCGGCCGATCCGGGCGCCGTACGGCGCCGGGTCGTGGTCGCCGTCGACGTGCCCGACGGCGCCGCGGCGGCCGACCCGGACCGCGGACTCGATCCGGCCGCGCTCGGCGAGGTGACGGTGACCGGCACGGTGAAGCTCGCGAAGGCGGCCGCGGTGCACGTCGACGCCGATGACGCGGAGGCGGATGTCGCCGCGGCGGCGCAGGTGCTGGAGGCTGCCGACGGCGGGGACGACGACGCGCAGTTCGTCGTGGACGGGGCCGACGATCACGAGCTGCTGTGGTACGCCACGCAGGAGATCCCCAACCTGGTGGACCTTGCCTGACCGAGACCTGGTCCGAGTCCTTGCCTGACCGAGACCTGGTCCGAGTCCTTGCCTGACCGAGACCTGCTCCAAGTTCTGGCCCGACATGAGGCCCGACTGCGCACCGGCCGAACCCTGTCCGAGCCTCTGCCTGGCCGAACCCCGCCCGGCCAGACCCTGGCCTGACCGTGCTCCGGCCACCGAGCTCTGGTCCGACCCTGCACTGGTCGACCCTGCCCTGGTCCGAACCTGCCCTGCCCGGATCGGCTGCCGTGATTGTCAGTGGCGGCGGGTACGGTTTTGGGCATGGGGATGCACGGAAGCGCGCACATCGTCTGGGACTGGAACGGGACGCTGTTCCACGACAATGACGCGATCATCGGAGCGACGAACGCGGCCTTCGCCGAGCTGGGGCTGGCGCCGATCACGCTGGAGGAGTACCGGGCGCTGTACTGCGTCCCGGTGCCGAAGTTCTACGAGCGTCTGCTCGGCCGGCTTCCGACGGAGGCCGAGTGGGAGCGGATGGACGGGGTCTTCCACCGGCACTACACGGAGCACCGCGTCCGCTGCGGGCTGACCGACGGGGCGGCCGACCTGCTCGCGGGGTGGCGGTCGGCAGGACACAGCCAGTCGCTGCTGAGCATGTACGGGCACGAGGAGCTGGTGCCGTTGGTGCGCGGCTTCGGGATCGAGGGGCACTTCGTGCGGGTCGACGGGCGTACGGGGCCGTCCGGCGGCAGCAAGGCCGAGCACATGGTGCGGCACCTGGAGGCGCTGAGCGGGGCGGTGGAGGCCGCGCGGACCGTGGTGATCGGCGATGCCGCGGACGATGCGGTCGCGGCGCGGCATGTGGGGGCCCGGGCTGTGCTGTACACCGGTGGTTCGCACAGCCGGGCCAGTCTGGAGGAGGTCGGGGTGCCGGTGGTGGACACGTTGGCCGAGGCGGTGGCGGCGGCGCAGCGCATAGCGGCCTAGCCGTGTGCCCGGGTGTGAGGCGCCCTGTCCCGGGGCCGGGCAGGGGCGGGGTCTTCTAGCGGCGCCCGTGCCGCGTGGTCATGTGACCGGGGCCTTGGCCCGCAGGACCGTGAGGAACTCGCGCATCCAGGCCGGATGGTCCGGCCAGGCGCGGGCCGAGATCAGGGTGCCGTCGACCACTGCCTCGGAGTCCTCGAAGTGCGCTCCGGCCGACTGCATGTCGAGTTCCAGGGCGGGGTAGGCGGTGACCCGGCGCCCGCGCAGAGTGTCGATCGCGGCGGTGAGCAGCGGGCCGTGGCAGATCTGGGCGACCGGCTTGTCCGCGTCGAAGAACGCCTTGAGGATCTTGCGCAGTTCGGGGTCGTTGCGCAGGTACTCGGGCGCCCGGCCGCCGGGGATGACCAAGGCCGCGTACTCGCCGGGCTCGACCTCGGAGAAGGCGAGGTCGGCGGGCCAGGTGTAGCCGGGCTTCTCGGTGTAGGTGTCGTAGCCGGGCTCGAAGTCGTGGACGACGAACCGCAGCGTCTTGCGGGTGGGGGCCGCGATGTGGACCTCGTAGCCCTCCTCGCGCAGGCGCTGGTAGGGGTAGAGGACTTCCAGGGACTCCGCTGCGTCGCCGGTGATGATGAGGATCTTCGCGGGCATGTCGGCTCCTCCTGCACGGGCACGGCCCCTCGGCGGGGGACGGGCACTGTCCTGGCAACGTGCCTGGGCCGGGCGCGCTTGCCAAGAGGGCCCGTCGCTTTCAGGGTGTGGCCCGAAGGCCTCGGGCGCGACCGGATGCACGACCGGGTGCGACCGCACACGCACAGGGTGATGCGATCGCACACGACCCGGGGTGGCCGGATACGCCACGAGCCGCCCTCTTGCCGCTGTGCAGAACGTCAAAGTTCTCCCCACTGTTTTGTACACATACGGCTCATGACGGGTCCGGGGTGAGGAGCGATAGCCTTGTGGCGTGATCAGCGCGATATCTCGCGGGGGCGTTCCTGCCCCTGCCCTGCGCCCGGGTTGCACGGAACACCTCCGTGGCCGGGCGGCGGTCGCTGATCTTCGCGGGCAGGACGGGGGCGCGGAAGCCCCCGGGAAGCCGAGGACGGCCTGGGACGCGGCGGTGCCGAGAGCAGCGTCACACCCCGTGGGCGTGCCGAGAATGGCTGAATACCCCCCGCTCTTCTCATCTCGCGGCATACCGTCGAATCGGTCCGGACACCCCGGGCCGTGGCGTCGAGCCGGAGGGGAAGAGACCGTTTTTCCTTCTACGTCACGCAACGGCGCGCGACAGGAGCCAGAGGACAATGCAGACCAAGCTGGACGAAGCCAAGGCCGAGCTGCTCGAACGGGCCGCCCGGGTAGCTGAGAACAGCCCGGCCGGGGGGCACCTACCGACCGGGACGACGGGCGAGGGCACGGCCGGCACCCTCGACAGCGAGTCGGTACTCGCGTTCCTCCAGCGCTACTACCTGCACACCGCCCCGGAAGACCTCGCGGACCGCGACCCGGTCGACGTCTTCGGCGCGGCGGTCTCGCACTACCGTCTTGCCGAGAACCGGCCCCAGGGCACCGCGAACGTCCGGGTGCACACCCCGACCGTGGAAGAGAACGGCTGGACCTGCAGCCACACCGTCGTGGAAGTCGTCACCGACGACATGCCCTTCCTCGTCGACTCGGTCACCAACGAGCTGACCCGGCAGGGACGTGGCATCCACGTCGTCATCCACCCGCAGATCGTCGTCCGGCGTGACCTCACCGGCAAGCTCATCGAGGTGCTGCCCGCCACGCCCACCGGCGGTGACCTCCCGCACGACGCGCACGTCGAGTCCTGGATCCATGTCGAGATCGACCGCGAGACGGACCGCGCCGACCTCAAGCAGATCACCGCCGACCTGCTGCGCGTCCTGTCCGACGTCCGCGAGGCCGTCGAGGACTGGGAGAAGATGCGGGACGCGGCGTCCCGGATCGGCGGCGGCCTGGAGAGCGAGGCCCTGCCGGTCGACCTGCCCGCGGCCGAGGTCGAGGAGGCCCGCGAGCTGCTGCGCTGGCTGTCCGCCGACCACTTCACCTTCCTCGGCTTCCGCGAGTACGAGCTGCGCGACGACGACACGCTCGCCGCCGTGCCCGGCACCGGTCTCGGCATACTGCGCTCGGACCCCCAGCACGCCGAGGACGACCAGCACCCGGTCAGCCCCTCCTTCGAGCGGCTCCCGGCCGACGCCCGCGCCAAGGCCCGCGAGCACAAGCTGCTCGTGCTGACGAAGGCGAACAGCCGGGCCACCGTGCACCGTCCGTCGTACCTGGACTACGTCGGCGTCAAGAAGTTCGACGCGGACGGCAACGTCGTCGGCGAGCGCCGCTTCCTCGGCCTGTTCTCCTCCGCCGCCTACACCGAGTCGGTCCGCCGGGTCCCGGTCATCCGCCGCAAGGTCGACGAGGTCCTGGAGCGCGCAGGCTTCTCGCCCGACAGCCACGACGGCCGCGACCTGCTCCAGATCCTGGAGACCTACCCGCGCGACGAGCTGTTCCAGACCCCGGCCGCCGAGCTGCAGTCCATCGCGACGAGCGTCCTCTACCTGCAGGAGCGCCGTCGGCTGAGGCTCTACCTGCGCCAGGACGAGTACGGCCGCTACTACTCGGCCCTCGTCTACCTCCCGCGCGACCGCTACACCACCGGCGTCCGGCTGCGGATCATCGACATCCTGAAGGAGGAGCTCGGCGGCATCAGCGTCGACTTCACCGCCTGGAACACCGAGTCGATCCTCTCCCGGCTGCACTTCGTCGTCCGCGTCCCGCCGGGCACCGAGCTGCCCGAGCTGTCGGACGCCGACAAGGACCGCATCGAGGCCCGCCTGGTCGAGGCAGCCCGCTCCTGGGCGGACGGATTCGCCGAGGCGCTGAACGCCGAGTGCGGCGAGGAGCGCGCCGCCGAGCTGCTGCGCCGTTACAACAACGGCAACTCCTTCCCCGAGGGCTACAAGGCCGACCACACACCGCGCGCGGCGGTCGCCGACCTGGTGCACCTGGAGCGGCTGAGCCTGGAGAAGGGCAACGACTTCTCGCTGAGCCTGTACGAGCCGGTGGGCGCCGCCCCCGGCGAGCGCCGCTTCAAGATCTACCGCAAGGGCGACGCGGTCTCCCTGTCCGCGGTGCTGCCGGTTCTCAACCGGCTCGGCGTCGAGGTCGTGGACGAGCGTCCGTACGAGCTGCGCTGCTCGGACCGCACCCTCGCCTGGATCTACGACTTCGGCCTGCGCATGCCCAAGGCGCTGGGCGGCGGCAACGGCGACTACCTCGGCGACGACGGCCGCGAGCGGTTCCAGGAGGCGTTCGCCGCGACCTGGACCGGTCAGGCGGAGAACGACGGCTTCAACGCCCTCGTGCTGAGCGCCGGGCTCACCTGGCGGCAGGCGACGGTGCTGCGGGCCTACGCGAAGTACCTGCGGCAGGCCGGGTCCACCTTCAGCCAGGACTACATGGAGGACACCCTCCGCAACAACGTCCACACCACCCGGCTCCTTGTCTCGCTGTTCGAGGCACGGATGTCCCCGGACCGGCAGATGGCCGGTCTGGAGATCGTCGACGCGCTGCTGGAGGAGCTGGACGCGGCCCTGGACCAGGTGGCGAGCCTGGACGAGGACCGCATCCTGCGCTCCTTCCTCACCGTCATCAAGGCGACCCTGCGGACGAACTTCTTCCAGGAGACGCTCGACGGCGGTCCGCACGCGTACGTGTCCATGAAGTTCGACCCGCAGGCCATCCCGGACCTGCCCGCGCCGCGCCCGGCGTACGAGATCTGGGTGTACTCGCCGCGCGTCGAGGGTGTGCACCTGCGCTTCGGCAAGGTCGCGCGCGGTGGTCTGCGCTGGTCGGACCGGCGTGAGGACTTCCGTACGGAGATCCTCGGCCTGGTCAAGGCGCAGATGGTGAAGAACACCGTCATCGTGCCGGTCGGCGCCAAGGGCGGCTTCGTCGCCAAGCAGCTGCCGGACCCGAGCGTGGACCGGGACGCATGGCTGGCCGAGGGCGTCGCCAGCTACAAGACGTTCATCTCGGCGCTGCTCGACATCACGGACAACATGGTGGCCGGCGAGGTCGTGCCGCCGCAGGACGTGGTCCGGCACGACGGGGACGACACCTACCTGGTGGTCGCGGCCGACAAGGGCACCGCGACGTTCTCCGACATCGCCAACGAGGTTGCGAACAAGTACAACTTCTGGCTCGGCGACGCCTTCGCCTCCGGCGGCAGCGCCGGCTACGACCACAAGGGCATGGGCATCACCGCGCGCGGCGCCTGGGAGTCCGTGAAGCGGCACTTCCGCGACATGGGCGTGGACACGCAGACCGAGGACTTCACGGTCGTCGGCATCGGCGACATGTCCGGTGACGTGTTCGGCAACGGCATGCTGCTCAGTGAGCACATCCGTCTGGTCGCCGCCTTCGACCACCGGCACATCGTCATCGACCCGAACCCGGACGCGGCCACCTCCTACGCCGAGCGCCGCCGCCTGTTCGAGCTGCCCCGCTCCAGCTGGGCGGACTACGACACCGAGCTGCTGTCGGCCGGCGGCGGGATCTTCCCGCGCACCGCCAAGGCGATCCCGCTCAACGCGCACATCCGCGAGGCGCTGGGCATCGAGGAGAAGATCTCCAAGATGACCCCGGCCGACCTGATGAAGACGATCCTCCAGGCACCGGTCGACCTGCTGTGGAACGGCGGCATCGGCACCTACGTGAAGTCGTCGGCGGAGTCCAACGCGGACGTCGGCGACAAGGCCAACGACGCCATCCGCGTCGACGGCGCCGACCTGCGCGTCAAGGTCGTCGGCGAGGGCGGCAACCTGGGCCTGACCCAGCTGGGCCGTATCGAGTTCGCGCTGCACGGCGGCCGGATCAACACCGACGCGATCGACAACAGCGCCGGCGTGGACACCTCCGACCACGAGGTGAACATCAAGATCCTGCTCAACGGCCTGGTCGCGGACGGCGACATGACCGTCAAGCAGCGCAACAAGCTGCTCGCCGAGATGACCGACGAGGTCGGCGCGCTGGTCCTGCGCAACAACTACGCACAGAACACGGCGCTCGCCAACGCCCTCGCCCAGTCCAAGGACATGCTGCACGCGCAGCAGCGGTTCATCCGCCACCTGGTCCGCGAGGGCCACCTGGACCGGGCGCTGGAGTTCCTGCCCGCCGACCGCCAGATCCGCGAGCGGCTGACCCAGGGCCAGGGCCTGACCGGCCCGGAGACGGCCGTGCTGCTGGCGTACACGAAGATCACGGTCGCCGAGGAGCTGCTGCACACCTCGCTGCCGGACGACCCGTACCTGCGCAGCCTGCTGCACGCCTACTTCCCGACGGCGCTGCGCGAGCGCTTCGCGGACGCGGTCGACAGCCACCCGCTGCGCCGCGAGATCACCACGACCGTGCTGGTCAACGACACGGTCAACACGGGCGGTACGACGTATCTGCACCGGCTGCGCGAGGAGACGGGAGCCTCCCTGGAGGAGATCGTCCGCGCCCAGACCGCGGCCCGCACGATCTTCCGCTCGGCGCCGGTGTGGGACGCGGTCGAGGAGCTGGACAACAAGGTCGACGCGGCCGTCCAGACCCGGATCCGGCTGCACTCGCGCCGCCTGGTCGAGCGTGGCACGCGCTGGCTGCTGAACAACCGGCCGCAGCCGCTGCAGCTCGCGGAGACGGTCGAGTTCTTCGGCGAGCGGGTCGAGCAGGTCTGGCAGGAGCTGCCCAAGCTGCTGCGCGGAGCGGACCTGGAGTGGTACCAGCACGTGTACGACGAGCTGTCCGCGGCCGGCGTCCCGGACGAACTGGCCACCCGCGTGGCCGGGTTCTCCTCCGCCTTCCCGGCGCTGGACATCGTCTCGGTGGCCGACCGCACTGACAAGGAGCCGCTGGACGTCGCCGAGATCTACTACGACCTGGCCGACCGTCTCGGTATCACCCAGCTCATGGACCGGATCATCGAGCTGCCCCGCGAGGACCGCTGGCAGTCCATGGCCCGCGCCTCCATCCGTGAGGACCTGTACGCGGCGCACGCGGCCCTCACGGCGGACGTCCTCGCGGTCGGCAACGGCACGGCGACGCCCGAGCAGCGCTTCAAGAACTGGGAGCAGAAGAACTCGGCGATCCTGAGCCGGGCGCGCACGACCCTGGAGGAGATCCGCGGTTCGGACTCCTTCGACCTCGCCAACCTGTCGGTGGCGATGCGCACGATGCGGACGCTGCTGCGCTCGCATTCGTAGCCGTACGGCGCTGAGGGCGCCCCGGGCCGGTCCTGGCCCGGGGCGCCCTCTGTCTTGCCCGCCTGTCCTGTCCGCCCGTCTTGCCCTCGACTTGCCTACGGCTTGCCGACGTTTAGGGAAAACCGTGCGGTGAATTTACCGTTTCCTGCTAATCGGGGCGTTTCGGCTAGGGTCTTGGCTGTGACAGTGAACCTCACCGAGACCCGCCCGGCGCCCCCCGCGCCGGCTCCGGACCGGCCGGTCACGCGCGTCGTGCTGGAAGTCGTGAAGTTCGGGGTCGTCGGCGGCAGCGGTGTCCTCGTCAATTTCCTCGTCTTCAACCTGCTGCTGCACGGCCTGCGATGGCAGGCGATGACCGCGACGGTCCTGGCCAGTTGTATCGCGATGGCGACCAATTACCTGGGATTCCGCTTTTTCGCCTATCGCGACCGGGCCTCACGCACCCGCAACCAGATCGCGCTGTTCTTCGTCTTCAGCGGTATCGGTGTGGTGATGGAAATCGGCCTGTTCTGGGTCGGTTATCACGGTCTGGGCCTGCACAGTGTGCTCGAATCAAATGCGGTGAAGGCACTGTCGATCGTGCTCGCCTCCGCGTTCCGTTTTCTCGTCTACCGCACGTGGGTGTTCCAGCAGGATGCGCGCCACCTCGCCTAGCACCGCGAGCGCCGGGCGGGCGCTGCCCCAGGCCGCCGCCGCGCTCGTGGTCGTCCTTCTGCTCCTGGTGATCGTCCGCCTGCCCTGGGTGGGCGATCTCGGCATGCACGCGGCGACCGTGCAGCGGCTGCGGCACAGCCTGCTGCACCCGGGCAACCCCCTGGTCGACGCCGACACGCCGAGCCCGTACTACTCGCCGTGGATGGTGGTGCTCGGCTGCCTCGCCAAGCTCACCGGTCTCTCCGTCTTCGTCGTGCTGCGGATCGGTGCGTTCGTCGGGCTCGGATTGCTCGTCACCGGCGTGTGGCGGTACGTCCGCACGCTGAGCGCTCACCGTGCCGCGCCCGCCCTGGCGCTGCTGAGCCTGGTCCTTCTGTGGGGCCCGGTCCTGTTCAACTGGAGCGGCTTCCTCGGCCTCAACTCGCTCGCGCTGACGGTGTCGTACCCCAGCGTGTTCGCACTCGGCCTCTCCTTCCACTTCTGGGCATGGCTCACCCGAGCGCTGCGCGAGGAGACCCGCTGGGAGAGGTGGCTCGGGCTCGGCCTGATGTGGGCGCTGATCCTGCTGTGCCACCAGTTCACCGGGGTCGTGGCGACCCTCGGCGCGCTGGCCATGGTGATCGCCGCGCGGCCGGGCCGGCCGGTGCTGCTGCGGCTCGGCGCCGCACTGGCCCTGGGCGTGGTCCTGCTCGGGCTCTGGCCGTACTACGACTTCTTCGCGCTCTTCTCCGCGGGCGCGGACCTCGAAGCGATCCACCGGCCGCTCTACGACGACCTGGCCGGTCGGTTCGGACTGGTTCTGCTCGGGGTCGCGGCCCTGGGCATGCGCTGGCGGCGGGATCGCTGGGACCCCTTGGTCCTCTTCTTCCTCCTCGGCGCGCTGATGTTCGCCGCGGGCGGGCTGACCGGACACTACTCGTGGGGCCGCGCCCTGCCCGCCGCCCTGATCCCGGCCCAGCTCGCGGCCGCGCTGGAGGTCGTGTCGGCGGGGAAGCGGGCGGTGCGGACCGGCTGGGCATGTGTGCTCGGCGCCGCGCTGGTTGTGGGGGCGTGGACCCAGGTGGGGACGCTCGGGTATGTGGTCGGGCGGAATGCGCTGCCCGGTGTGGTCGCGGCGAAGTACCGGGAGCCGTGGGTGGGGTACCACTGGATCACGCCGTGGGTGAAGTACGGGGACGTGGTGATGGCTCGTACGACGCCGGCGCGGCAGATCCCCGCGTACGGGGCGTACACCGTGGCGCCCGGCTATCCCGATGTGTTCCTGCCGGATGCGGGGAGGCGGGACGCGGCGGTGACGCGGTACTTCGCGGCGGGTACGTCGGGCGAGGTGCGGCGGGGGATAGTGCGCGACTACCGGGTGCGGTGGGTCGTGAGTACGAAGGGGGCGGGGGAGCCGTGGCTGCGGCAGGTGGCCGTGGGGCCGCGGGGGCAGGTGCTGTACGAAGTGAAGCACTGAGCCGGTGCTGCAGCCGGGGGCGGGCGGGTTTCGCCCGCGCTCGCCGGGTGCCGCTGCGCCCACCCTCCCCCGCTCTCGGATTCGCTCGAACGGGGGATCCCCAGCGGCACGACTGCCCGCAGCTGGGAGCGCCCCGAAGGGGCGCGGGGAACTGCGCGATCAGCCCCCACGCACCCGCGGACGAACAGCCGTCCCGGCAACCGCACCCGCGGACGAACAGCCGTCCCGGCAACCGCACCCGCGGACGAACAGCCGTCCCGGCAACCGCACCCGCAGTTGACCAGTGGCCCCTGGTTACCTCAGTACGCTCGCCACAAGCCGCGCAGCGTTCCGTACCTTCGGGCGGGCCACCTTCTGGATCACCGGGCGGACGACACGGGCCGTCACGCCCACCGGGCGCCAGCGGATCTGGAGGCGGCCGGGGTTGCGGCCCTCCGGTTCGACCGTGACCTCGTGGGGGGCTGTGCCCGAGCGGTAGTCGATACGGGCGGTGACGCGCGGGAAGTCGAGGGGCGCCAGGAGCACGCCGGAGTGGGCGAGGCCCTGCTGCTCCAGCCGGAGCAGCGGGTGGCGCACTCCGTCGAAACCCTGCACCGAGAGCTGCGCCGTCGCCAGATCGAGCCGGACCCGGCCCTCGAAGACACCGGGACGCACCGGGTCCAGGCGGAAGGGGACCGTCATACGGCGGCGGGAAGGAGCCAGCACCAGGCTTGCGCGCTGCGGGCCCACCGGTAGCCGCAGTCCGGGGTCGTAGGTGCGGATCGCGAGGGTGAGGGAGGCCCCGGGGCCCGGGGTCAGATCGGTGATCTCGTGCCGGAAGTGGGCGCTCGGGAACGGCCGGGTGTCCAGCTCCAGGTCGGAGATGTCCAGTTCGCGGCGGGCCCGGTCTCCGGAGGGCACGACGTCGCCCCAGTAGGTGGCGCCGGACTCGTCTGCGGTGACATGCCTGGGTGCCACCGGGTGGCCCAGGCCCCGCGCCGCCTGCCGGGCGTCGGACAGTCGGCTGTCGCGCAGGAGCTGGAGGACGACCCGTTCCGGGCGGGGCAGGCGGGTGTACGCGCCCTCGGCCAGCGTCTCCAGGTACGGGTTCATGATCTCGGCGAAGGACTCCAGCCAGGCGTCGTCCCGGTAGGGCAGATCACCCGCGTACATCCGGAAGTCGTGCTTGAGGAACTTGAAGTCCTTGTCCTCCCGCAGCCCGGCGTGCCCGCTGCTGACCAGGAAGTCGTCGATCAGACGCTGGACGTGCACCCGGTCGCTGACGTTGGAGATCTTGTGCCGCTGGTTGGAGATGGAGGCCGACGCGGCGGCCGCGAACGGCGCGATGTACCAGACGTACACCGGGTCCGGGATGATCGTGAACGCCTTCGCCAGGCAGTACGCCTGCGCCGAGAACAGCTGGTCCTCGTAGTGGATGCCCTCGGGGAAGCGGAGCTGGTGGCGGTCGAGGAAGGCACGGGCGTACATCTTGCTGGTCGACAGGTGCTCGAAGAGCAGCCGGGGGTCGGAGTCGATGCCCTCCACGGTGCGGTGCTCGGCAACCAGGTGCGGCATCCAGGTCGAGCGGCGCCCGTTGTCCACCCGTACCCGCCGCACCGCGCCCATGGTGAAGTCCACCTCGCGCTCGCGGTGCGCGGCCAGCAGCAACTCGACCGCGCGGGGCGGGAGTTCGTCGTCACTGTCGAGGAACATCAGGTACGGCGCCCGGGCGATCTCGATGGCCCGGTTGCGGGGGGCGCTGCAGCCGCCGCTGTTCTCCGGCAGGCGCAGGTAGTGGACGCGGTGGTCCTCGGCGGCCAGCTGCCGGGCGACGGCCGGGGTGTCGTCCGTGGAGTGGTCGTCACTGATGACGATCTCGATGTTGGCGTGGGTCTGGGCCCGCAGGGAGGCGACCGCCCGGGGGAGCCGTGCGGCGTCGTTGTAGACGATGACCGTCACCGTGACGTCGGGGGTCGTCATGCCGTGGCCTCCTCGGGGGTCGGGGCGGGGGTGCGTTCGTCGAGCGGGATCACCGGGGGCAGCGCCTCCTCGGGCTCACCGAGGAAGACCCGTCGTACGACCCGCTCGGCGGCGTGCCCGTCGTCGTACTCGCAGAACCGGCGCCGGAACGCGGCCCGCGCCTTCGCCGCGCTCTCGTCGCGCCAGGCGCCCGAGAGGAAGATCTCCGCCAGTTCCTCCTGGGTGCGGGCCACCCGGCCCGGTGCCTCGGCCATCAGGTCGAAGTACACGCCCCGGGTGGTCCGGTACGTCTCCCAGTCGTCGGCGTAGACGACGATCGGGCGGTCGAGGTTGGCGTAGTCGAACATGATCGACGAGTAGTCCGTGACCAGCGCGTCGGCGGCCAGGCACAGTTCCTCGACGGGGTCGTAGGAGGAGACGTCGATGATCCGGCCGCTGCGGCGCAGGTCGGTGAGCGGAGAGGCGGCACCACCGTAGAAGTAGTGGGCGCGCACCAGCAGGACGGTGTCCTCGCCGAGGCGGTCGGCCAGGGCGGCGAGGTCGAGGCGGGGGGTGAAGCCGGCCTCGTAGTCGCGGTGGGTGGGTGCGTAGAGGACGGCGGTGCGGCCGGGGGCGATGCCGAGGCGTTCGCGGGCCGTGCGGACCGCCTGGGCGTCGCTCGTGTAGAAGACGTCGTTGCGCGGATAGCCGTGGTCCAGGGAGGTGTAGCGGGCCGGGTAGGCGCGCTCCCACATACGGGTGGAATGGCTGTTGGCGCTGACGCTGTAGTCCCACTTGTCGATGCGGGCCAGCAGCGCGGCGAAGTCCAGGCCCTTGGCGGCGGCCGGGTGCTCCATCTGGTCCAGGCCCATGCGCTTGAGCGGGGTGCCGTGGTGGGTCTGCAGGTGGATCGCGTCGGGGCGCTTGACCACCGCGTTGGGGAAGTTGACGTTGTTCGTCAGGTACTTGGCGGTGGCCAGCGTCTCCCAGTAGCGGCGGGTGCCGGGGATCACATGGTCCGTGCCGGGCGGCAGCAGGGCCTCGTTCTCCTTGTTCACCACCCACACCCTGTGGATGTGCGGGGCGAGTTCGGCGAGCTTGGCGGCGACGGCGGCCGGGTTGCAGGAGACCCCGCGCTCCCAATAGGCCGCGAACACGGCCAGGTTCGGGTCGACCGGGCGGCCGAGCGCCCTGCGGTACTGCTGGTCGCGGAGCTTCGCGCCGATCTGGCGCTTCCGGGTCCGTACGGCCTTCCTGGCGGCGCGCCGGCTGCGGTTGGCGGCCTGGAAGGCGCGGTACTTGGTGTAGGCGCCCTCTTCGAGCAGGGCGTGCCGGACGCCCTCGATCCCGGCCGGGCTCTGATGGCCCTCGGGGCGCCAGCGGACAGCCGCCAGGGAGGCCCGGCGGAAGAACTCGCGGGCCACCGCGTCGGGCAGGTTCTCGCCGGCGAAGGTGCGCACCAGGTCGCGGACCATCAGGTCGTACAGCACCGTGCGGGCGGCGCGGCGGTCCCTGGCGAGCGGGAGCAGTGACTCGTACCGGTCGATGAGCGCGAACCGGTCCTCGGGGGTGATGTGCGGCAGGCTCTCGGGCCGCAGCTTGCGGTCCTCGTACGCCACCTGGTTCAGGCAGGCGACGCGGCCGGCGTGCAGCAGGGCCGCGTGGGCGGCGTACGCCTCGTCGTCGGTGGTGAGCTGCTCCTCGTGCGCCCGCCAGAAGGAGGCGCGCAGGGCGCGGGTGCCGAGCAGCGGGGTGAGGCGCAGCAGGTCGGCCGCCTCGTCCAGGGCCAGGTCGGCGCGGCCGGCGCCGGCCAGCAGACGGCCGTCGCGGGAGGGGGTCGAGGCGCTCTGCCAGGTGGTGGTGGCATGGCCGAGGAGGAGTACGTCGACGATGGCGCCGGTGTCGTCGAGTTCGGCGGTGCGCTCGGCGATCAGCCGCGACGCACCGGCCGGCAGGCCGTCCTTGGCGTGCACGAAGTGCAGCCAGCGGCCGGACGCCCGAGCGGCTCCCGCCGCCCGGGCCGCCGCGTCATCGGTACCGTCCGGCAGGGGCACCACGACCGTCTCCGGGGAGTGACCCTCGGCCGTCTCCCGTGCCCAGTCGCCGACTGCGGCGACGATCACCTCGGCGTCCGGAAGCGGGCGGGCCTCCAGCGAGTCGAGCAGTTCGGTCAGATGCCCCTGGGCGTTCGGCCCGTAGACGATGATGCTGAGTTGGGGCATCGCTGGGGACTCCTTCGGCTCGTCGTCTCGAGGGACCACCTTTCATAACATACTGTCACTAGAGGTATGAAAGGGATAACCACGCCTGAGGTAAGAGGGGGCTCAGGAAGGAAGAGGCACTTTGGACGCCTCGGGTTTCGCTGCCGTCTGCTTCGGCGTCGTCTTCTTCGCCGTCTTGTCGCTCTTGTCGCCGGTGAAGGCCTCGTACTCTCTCATGACGTCCTCGGTCGGCCCGTCCATGCGCAGTTCGCCGCGCTCCAGCCACAGGACCCGTTCGCAGGTGTCGCGGATCGACTTGTTGTTGTGGCTGACCAGGAAGACCGTTCCCGCGCTCTGTCGCAGTTCACGGATCCGCTCCTCGGAGCGCACCTGGAACTTGCGGTCGCCGGTGGCGAGGGCCTCGTCGATCAGCAGGACGTCGTGGTCCTTGGCCGCGGCGATGGAGAAGCGCAGCCGGGCGGCCATGCCGGAGGAGTAGGTGCGCATCGGAAGGGTGATGAAGTCGCCCTTCTCGTTGATCCCGGAGAACTCGACGATGTCCTGGTAGCGCTCCCTGACCTCCTCGCGGGACATGCCCATGGCGAGACCGCCGAGGTGGACGTTGCGCTCGCCGGTGAGGTCGTTCATCAGGGCCGCGTTGACGCCCAGCAGCGAGGGCTGGCCGTTGGTGTAGATGTGGCCGTTCTCGACCGGGAGCAGACCGGCGACCGCCTTGAGCAGCGTCGACTTGCCCGAGCCGTTGGTGCCGATCAGGCCGATCGCCTCACCCTTGTAGGCGATGAACGACACCGCCTTCACCGCGTGCACCCGGCGCACGCCCGCCGCCTTCTCGGTCTGCTTGCGGCGCATGATGCGGTTGAGGGCGGCGGTGGCGGTGCCGCGGCCGGCGCCGGTGCCGTTGACGCGGTAGACGATGTCGACGCCGTCGGCGACGACGGTGGGGATCTTCTCGGTGTTCGCGGGGGTCTGCTCAGCCACGGCCGTACGTCTCCTCAGCCTTCCAGAAGTAGATGAAGCCGCCGATCCCTGCGAGCAGCGCCCAGCCGGTGGCTGCCGCCCACACGTGCGGGGGCAGCTGCTTGCCGTGGAAGCTGTGGATCAGCGCGTACCGCATGAGGTCGATGTAGACGGCGGCCGGGTTGGTCTCCAGCAGGATCGTGACGATGTGCGGCAGGTGGTCCTTCTTGGTGAGCTTGCCGATGCTCCACATCACGCCGGACACGTACATCCAGGTGCGCAGCACGAACGGCATCAGCTGGGCGATGTCCGGGGTCTTGGCGCCCCACCGGGCCATGATCATCGACACGCCCGCGTTGAAGACGGACTGCAGGATCAGCGCGGGGATCGCAAGCAGCCAGCGGGGGGTGACCGGGATGCCGAAGGACAGGATGATCACGACCAGCGCGGTCATCGAGAACAGCAGTTGCTGGAGCTGCTGGAGGCAGAAGGAGATCGGCATGGCGGCGCGCGGGAAGTGCAGGGCGCGGACCAGGCCGAGGTTGCCCGAGATCGCGCGGGTGCCCGCCATGATCGAGCTCTGCGTGAACGTCCAGATGAACACGCCCGTGACCAGGAACGGGATGTAGTCCGGCACACCCTTGCTGGTGCCCAGGAGCACGCCGAAGATGAAGTAGTAGACCGCCGCGTTCAGCAGCGGGGTCATGACCTGCCAGACCTGGCCGAGCTTCGCCTGGCTGTACTGGGCGGTGAGCTTGGCGGTGGCGAAGGCGGTGATGAAGTGGCGGCGGGCCCAGAGCTGGCGGACGTACTCCGGCAGGGAGGGGCGGGCGCCGCTGACCGTGAGGCCGTGCCGGGCGGCCAGCGCCGCGAGGTCGTCGTCGGCCGGGACCTGAGTGGGGGGCGGTGTGTGGAGGACCTGGCTCACATCCGCTGCTTTCGCTCGGGGGAGGGGGGAGCGTCCGGCTGCCGCCGGGGCTGGGGGGTCCCCGTCCGTCGTCCGGCGTTTCCTTACGCTTCTCTTCATGTTCTCTTACGTCGGGACGGGACCGTATCGTCGCAACGTGAGCGTAGAACCATCGACCGTCGGAACGCAACCGTTTCGTCGTAACGCCCTATGCTGGTCCGCATGACGACGAACGCCGACGAGGCCCCCAAGCGTGCGCGCCGACGGGCCCCCGCCGGGGCCGCCGTGCTCCGGGAGGACGTGACCGAGGCCATTCGCGCGGCCGTCTTCGAGGAACTGGCGGCCGTCGGCTATGCCCGCATGTCCATCGAGGGCATCGCGCGGCGGGCGGGCGTCGGCAAGACGGCGGTGTACCGCCGCTGGCGTTCCAAGCTGCATCTGGTGCTGGACGTGGTGTCCGCGATGGCGGTACTGGGCCTGCCGGTGCCGGACACCGGCTCCCTGGAGGGGGACCTCCGCCTCCTCTACGAGGTCACCTCCCGAGCCCTGCGCCACCCCGTAGCCTCGCAGATCATTCCCGATCTGCAGGCGGAGGCGGCCCGCAATGCCGACATCGCGGAGGCCCTGCAGAAGGCGCTGCGGGACGGGCAGGAGGGGGTCGCCAGCAAGATCGTCGCGGCGGCGGAGCGGCGGGGTGAGGTGCGGGCCGGAGTCGACCCCGACCTGGCCCTGGACCTGATCTCCGGTCCGCTGTACTGGCGCTCGGTGGTGATCCGCTCCCCGAAGCTGCCGAAGGGCTACCTGGAGAACCTGGCCCGGGCGACGGCGGGGGCGCTGAAGGCGCTGTGAGACCGCCCGGCACTGCGGTCGGGAGGGGCCGGACCGCCTGCCCGGGCTTGCGGGGTACCGCCGCGCCCACCCGCGCCGCCTGAGGCCCCCCAGGTCCTTGAGGCAGTGGAGGGGGGACACGACTGCCCGCAGCCGGGAGCGCCCTGAAGGGGCGCGGGGAACTGCGCGACCGGCAACCACGTGCCCGCACCCGGGACACGGCCGCAGCGAATTCGGCGGATGTCCGCTACAGCAACCGCTGGGCGAGGCCGGCCAGATCCGGCGCCCTCAGCACCCGCTCCCCGAACCCCGGCAACGGCACCTGCACCGCCTCGGCCCACCCCACCGGCACCGCCGTCACGCCGTACACCGCTCCCGCCAGTGCCCCGGTGACCGCCGCCACCGTGTCCGTGTCGCCGCCCAGGTCGATCGCCGCGCGTACCGCCTCCTCGTAGGACGCCGTCGTGCGCAGGGCCCAGACCGCCGAGCCGAGGCAGGGCCAGACCGCGCCGTTGAACTCCGTGGCCAGGTCGGGGTGCCAGTCGGGGGAGAGGACGGTCGCGTACCGGGCCCGGTGGTCGGGGTGGAGCGCGGTCAGGGTGGCGGGCAGGGCGGGCAGCGGGTCCGCGCCGGTCAGGGCGATCCGGATCAGCTCGTGCAGGACGGCCGTGCCCTCCCAGGCCGCCCGGTCGCCGTGGGTGAGGGCGGACAGGCGGCGGGCGGCGTCCATGGTGGCCTCACGGCCGTGGCGGGCGAAGTGCACCGCCGAGGGGGCGGCCCGCATCAACGCCCCGTTGCCGGCCGCCCGCTGGTTGACCTGGAAGTGCAGGGCTGCGGCCGTGTCCCAGGGGTCGCCGCTGCTCAGGACCGCCTCCGTCTGCAGGCCTATGTCCTTGGGGCCGGCTGCCGCCCACCGCTGGAAGCGCCGGAAGACGTCCGGGAGATCCAGGCCGCCGCGTTCCAGCAGCGACTCGGCGGTCAGGACCGCCAGTTGGGTGTCGTCGGTCGCCTCGCCGGGGTCCCAGCCGCCGCCCCCGCACATCTCGCCGCCGTACCCGGGGTGCGGGAAGCGGGCCGAGAAGGCGCCCTCCGGGCCGAATTCGAAAGGGGCCCCCAGGGCGTCGCCCACGGCGGAGCCGAGGAGGGTGCCGACGGCGCGGTCGGCACGCGAGGGGGCGGTCATTCCGGGACCTAGGACCTTGCCGCCTCGGGGTGCAGTCGTACCCAGCCCTCCCAGGCCGAGGTGATCATGTCCTGGACGTCGTACTTCGCCGTCCAGCCCAGTTCCGTGGCGATGCGGTCGGCGGAGGCGACGACCCGGGCGGGGTCGCCGGGGCGGCGCGGGGTGACGGTGGGGGGACGGTTGTAGCCGGTGACCGCGTTGATCTGGTCGATCATCTCGCGGACGGAAACGCCCTCGCCGCGGCCGATGTTGAGGGTCAGGTCGTGGCCGGGCGTGGAGCGCAGCGCGCGGGCGACCGCCACATGGGCCTCGGCCAGGTCGACCACGTGGATGTAGTCGCGGACGCAGGTGCCGTCGGGGGTCGGGTAGTCGTCGCCGAAGATGCGCGGGGCCGCGCCCTCGGTGAGCTTCTCGAAGACCATGGGGACGAGGTTGAAGACGCCCGTGTCGGCCAGGGCGGGAGTGGCCGCGCCCGCCACGTTGAAGTAGCGCAGGGAGGCGGTCGCAAGTCCCGTCGCCCGGCCCGTCGCGCGGACCAGCCACTCGCCGGCCAGCTTGGTCTCGCCGTAGGGGGAGAGAGGGAGACAGGGGGTCTCCTCGGTCACGAGGTCGACGTCCGGCATGCCGTAGACCGCCGCCGAGGAGGAGAACACGAACGACGGAACCTGCGCCGCCGTCACCGCCTCCAGCAGGACCCGCAGGCCCTCCACGTTCTGCCGGTAGTAGTGCAGCGGCAGGTCCACGGACTCGCCCACCTGCTTCTTCGCCGCGAGGTGGACGACCCCGGTGACCTCGTGCTCGGCGAGGGTGCGGGCCACCTTCTCGCCGTCCAGGACGGAGCCCACCACCAGCGGCACCTCCTCCGGCACGCGCTCGGCGACGCCCGTGGTCAGGTCGTCGTAGACCACCGTCCGCTCGCCCGCCTCGGCCATCGCACGTACGACGTGCGCCCCGATGTATCCGGCGCCGCCGGTGATCAGCCAGGTCATGTACTGCTGTCCCCTCATCTGCCGGCCGGCGGTGGCCGGCGGCTCTCGGTCACGTGTCGCTCGGTCGGTTCTGGTTCTCAGTGAAGCAGGCGGCGCAGCCGCCCGCGGGCGATCTTGACGACTCCGCGCAGCCCGGTGGCCACGCGCAGTGCCAGCGCGCCGGAGTGTGTGGTGTACGGCTGGACCAGCAGCACCCCGTGCCGGGTGCTGGGGACGGCGCGCCGGCGCAGCCGGCCGGCGCCCACGAGAGCGTGCGCCGTGGCGTCCCGGTGCGTGCCGTCCGCGAAGCGCACGGTCAGGCGCAGGTCCCAGGTGCCCGCGCCGAGCGCGGCCAGGCCGACGGGCACCTCGGCCGCCCAGCCGTCCGCGCCCGAGGGCGTGAAGGGAGCCGTCGCGCGCTGGACCGTACGCCCGTCCTCCCTGCACTGCCATTCCACCTCCACCTCCTGCGGACCGGCTTCGGCCAACCGCCCGTACAGCTCGTGCAGCCGCAGGTGCAGGCGGGTGTCACGCGCGCGTGGGCGCAGTTCGCCGTCCACGGTGAGAGGCAGGACCCGGGGCGGGCGGGTCAGGAAGGGGGTGAGGGTGACCTGGGGGAGGTCGGCGGACCAGACGGGCGTGCCGTCGGGGATGCGGGCGTAGGGCGGGAGCAGCCGGGCCGGGCGGGCGGCCAGCTCCTTCAGGCGGGGCAGGTCGCACGGCTCGGGGGACTCCAGGACGACCCGGGCGAGCAGCCGGCCGGGCGCCGTCGGGTTCAGCTCCCAGTCGGCGGCGTCGTAGCGTGCGAGGTACTCGCGGGTGTGCGCCCACCACGCGCGCTGGTAGGACGCGTCGCGCAACCCCAGCTCGCGCGCGTACATGCGCACCTCGTGGTCCAGGAACTTGGCCCGCGCGGCCCGCGCCAGTTCCTTCTGGCCGGCGCCGAGCAGGATGTCGTACGCCAGTGCGCACGCCTCCGTACGCGCCTTCCAGTTGTCGATGCGCCCCCGGTCCAGGGAGAGCGACAACCGCTCGGCGGACCGGCGTACGTGCCACACGTACACGAGGTCGGGCACGAGCGCCATGCGCGGTGTGGCGGCCAGGACACGCGCCGTGAAGACGATGTCCTCGTAGAGGAAGCGCCCTTCGGGGAAGCGGATGCCGTGCTCGCGCAGGAAGTCGGTCCGGTACAGCTTGTTGACGCACAGCGTGTCGTGGACCAGGCGGGGGCGCTGTGCGGGGCGCGCGAGGACGGTGTGCGCCGCGTAGAGGGGCTCCTGCCAGGGCTGTTCATGCCCCGAGGGCAGCTCCCGGCGCACGCACAGGCCACCCGCGACCTCGGCCTGCGCCCCTGTGGCAGCCGCCAGCAGGGCGTCCACCGCACCGGGCGGCAGCACGTCGTCGCTGTCCAGGAACATCGTGTACGGCTTCGTCACCGCGTCGATCCCGGTGTTGCGCGGGCTGCCGCAGCCGCCGCTGTTCACCTCCCGGCGCACCACCCGCAGCCGGGGCTCCTCGGCGGCCAGCCGCGCGAGCAGCTCGCCGCTGCCGTCGGTGGAGCAGTCGTCCACGGCGACGACCTCACCGACCGCCGGCCCCTGACCGAGCGCCGAACGCACGGCCTCGGCGACATGGGCGGCGTCGTTGTAACCGATGACGACGACGCCGACCTGAGGGGTCGGCTGCGGGTCTGGTGAGTCCGGAAGCATGAGTTCCACAGGCAGGGAGCGTAGAAATGCTCGGTAATAACCGGTTAAGAGATGCTTAGCGCTCGATCCTGAAGACGGTCGGAATCGGGTCGGGGTTCCGTCGCGGGCGCAGACTTTCCGGCGGGCGGCCGCGCGGAGCGCCACAGCCGGACGAAGGACAGCACCGCCGCGCCCACCAGCAGCCCGTTGCGGGCCAGCATCAGCAGGCAGCCCGTCCAGGTGCCGTCGACCACCTCACGGTAGTACACCGGGAACGCCACGCTGCTCAGCGCGCTCGCTGCGAGGACCAGCAGGGCCACCGGGCGCTGGCTGGTGTACCGCGAGGTCAGGCACACGGCGGCCAGGCCCAGCAGCCAGATCATGTACTGCGGGCTGATGACCCGGCTGGTGACGGTGAACAGCAGCACCGCACTCAGCGCGGCGTCGAACGGCGTCGCCTCGTTCCACTGCCGCGCCCGCACCCGCCACAGCAGCAGCAGCCCGAAGGCGGCCGCGGTGAGCCCGAGGGAGGCGGTGGCGACGGCGGCGGCGTGCGGGCCGACCAGTTCGATCGCGCCGTACCGGTAGCGGATCCTGCCGTGCCAGCCCGCGTGCCTGCCGAGATTGAGCGCCGTACCGCCGAGCGACTCGATCTGTACACCCCGGCCGCCCTGCTGTTGCAGGAAGGCGAGCGAGTTGTGGAACGAGGTCGCCAGGAGTGCGAGGGCGGCGGCCCCGGCTCCCAGCGCCCATGTCCACGCCGTCCGGGTCGCACGCCCGCGGGGCGTCCCGAGCAGCACCAGCGCCGGCCACCCCTTCACCAGGGCGCCCAGTGCCCCGTACACGCCGCCCGCACGCGGAGAGCGCGCCAGCGTCAGCAGGGAGACGACGGCGAGTGCGGTCACCTGCACGTCGTAGCGGACCAGCGGCATGTAGAGCAGCAGCGGCAGACCACCGGTCCACACGACCGCGCCGAGCAGGCTGCGGCCCGGGCGCCTTCCCGTACGGGCCAGGGCCGTTGTGACCAGCGCGTCCGCGGCCAGCGTCAGCACCACGAACGCCTGAAAGTACGTCAGCCAGGGCAGGAGGCCCGGCGCCAGCAGCACCACGCCCGCGCCGGGCGGGTACTGCCACGTGGTGTCGTGCGCCGGGAACGCGCCGTGCGACAGGACGCCGGACCAGTGGACGTACAACCGCCACACCTCACGGGCCACCGAACCCCCGCCGAGCAGGCGTGCGCTGCCGTGGACGAGCAGCCACAGCATCAGTGCACGGGTGGCGAGCCAGACGGCGGCGAGGGCGAGGACCGGGCCGGGGGTGACACGGAGACGGTTCATCACGTGGGAGCCTAATGCTCGGGGATGGTGTATCCATGCCGATACGCCGTCAATGAGCGGAAAAGGTTGGCTAATCGCAAAAGATTCGAGCCGTGGTGAATGTCAGGCCTCGTGTGAAACCGAAGTCGCACAGGACGGCTGCAGCGGCCGTCGGCGTCCCGACGGGTGCAACGACCGAGGAGGCGCGTGGTGCGCCGAGTGCGCCCGATGCGCCGGGCCGCATCCCGTGGCGTGCCCGGTGCGCCGTCGCCGTGTCCGTGCCCGCGCTGGTGATGTTCGCCCTCGGGCTCTGGGGTCTCGACCGCGGCGGGATGTGGCGGGACGAGGCGGTCACCTTCCAGGTCTCGCGCCGTACCCTGCCGCAGATCTGGCGGCTGCTGCAGGGGGTGGACGCGGTGCACGGCCTCTACTACCTGCTCATGCACGCCGTCCTCGCCGTCCACCCCGACGAGGTCGTCCTCAGGCTTCCGTCCGTGTGCGCGGCGGCGGTCACCGCGGGCCTGGTGGCCGCACTCGGCGCCCGGCTGGTCCGGCCGCGGGTGGGGCTGTGGGCCGGGCTGCTCTACGCGATCGCACCGATGGCCGGCCACTACGCGCAGGAGGGCCGCTCCTACGCCCTGGTCGCGGCCGGCGCCACGGGGGCGACGCTGCAGTTCGTCCGGGCCGTGCAGGGGGGTTCCTGGTGGGCCTACGGCGTCGTTCTCGGCCTTACCTGCTGGCTGCACGAGTTCGCGGTCCTGCTGCTGCTCGCCCACGCGGTGGCGCTGGCGCTGGCCCGGGCAAAGGCGGGGGTGTGGCGGGGCTGGGGGTGTGCGGCGGGCGCGGCGGGTCTTGCGCTGCTGCCGATGGTCCTCGTCTCGCGTGCACAGTCGGCGCAGGTGGCGTGGTTGCGGGAGCCGGGCGTGGAGACGGCGCAGGGGCTGCTGCGGACGTTTCTCGGGCCCACGGACGGGGTGTACTGGGCGTGTCTGGGGCTGGCCGTGCTGGGGCTGGCGGGGTTGGTGGGGCGGCGCGGGGAGGTGACCTGCGCGGGGGTCTGTCTGCCGCTGAGCGTGGTGCCGCCGGCCGTGCTGATGCTGGTGTCGCAGCTTTCACCGCTGTACGTCGACCGGTACGTGCTGTACGCCCTGTCGGGGGCGCCGCTGTTGGTGGCGGCGGGGGCCGAGCGGGTGGCCGGGGCGGCCGGCCGGCTGTGGGCGAGAGGGCGCCCGGCGTGGCACTCCCCGCTTTCCACCCTGGCCGGTCTTCTCGCCCTCGGGCTCGTCCTCGCCCAGCAGCTTCCCCTGTTGCGCGGTGATCGCAGCCCGGCCCACCGGCCCGATGACCTCGCCTCCGTCTCCCGGACCGCCGAGCGGCGACTGCGGGCCGGGGACTGCGTGCTCTTCCTTCCGGTGCAGACGCGGAATGCGGCCCTCACCTACCCGGGGGCGTTCCGGGGGGCCCGGGACGTGGCGCTGGCGAGGACCGCCGCCGACTCCGGGACGCTGTACGGGCAGGAGGTCTCCCCGGGCACCCTGCGCCGTCGGACGGCCCGGCTCGAGAGGGTGTGGGTCGTCGCCGACCGGGACCTGCTCGGCGGCCGGTGGAGGCCGGGCAGCCCCACCGAGCGGGCCAAACTCGCCCTTCTCGCGCGGGAGTTCGTCCCCCGCGAGGAGTGGGTGCAGGACGACGTGGCCGTCCGGCTCTACGTCCGGCCGGGCCGGGTCAGTGGTCCTGCGAAGCCTCTTGCAGAGCCGCCGCGTCCAGCGCGGTCGTGAGCCGGTCGAGCCGGTCGCGCAGGTCGCCGATCTCCGTCGGTTCGAAGCCCGTCGCCGCCAGGATGCGGCGGGGCACCTCCAGGGCCCGCTCGCGCAGCGCCGCGCCCTCCCCGGTCAGCCGCACCTGGACCGACCGCTCGTCGTGCGCGCTGCGCTCGCGCCGCACCAGACCGGCTCCCTCCAGTCGCTTGACCAGCGGTGACAGCGTGCCGGAGTCCAGACGCAGATGCTCGCCGAGGCTCTTGACGGGCAGGTCGCCCTGCTCCCACAGCACCAGCATCACCAGGTACTGCGGGTAGGTGAGCCCGAGGTCCTTGAGGAGTACGCGGTAGACGCCGTTGAAGGCGCGGGACGCGGCGTGCAGGGAGAAGCAGATCTGGCGGTCCAGGCGGAGCCAGTCCGCTTCGGAAGCGGTGGCGGTCTCAGGGGTCGGCGAGGCGGTCATGGCTCCAGGATAGCTCTGGCGAGCCATTTAGTTGTGCACAACTTAATTGTGTGCTCTACTTGTGGTCGTGAAGGCGGCGGACAGGAGCCGCCGGACTGCAGATGACTTTCGAGAGGGATGGTCTTCCATGGACGCGCTCTACACCGCTGTCGCCACTGCCACCCACGGCCGCGACGGCCGCGCCGTCTCCTCCGACGGCAAGATCGACCTCAAGCTGGCCCCGCCGGTGGAGCTCGGCGGCAACGGCGAGGGCACCAACCCGGAGCAGCTCTTCGCCGCCGGCTACGCCGCCTGCTTCGGCAGCGCCCTCGGCCTCGTCGGCCGCCAGGCGAAGGTGGACGTCAGCGACGCCGCCGTGACCGCCGAGGTCGGCATCGGCAAGCAGGGCGAGGGCTTCGGCCTGAAGGTGACGCTGCGCATCGAGCTGCCCGAGAGCGTGGACGAGGCGACCGGCCGCAAGCTGGTCGAGACCGCCCACCAGGTCTGCCCCTACTCCAACGCCACCCGCGGCAACATCGAGGTCGACCTCGTCATCGAGTAGGACCGGCGGGACCCGCAGGAGGCCTGCGAGTCCGGTCCGGCCTCACCGGTGGTCCGCCGGCCTCACGTCGAGGCCAGCAGATCACCGGCGACGGTCTGGCCGGGGATCCGCGCGGCATCCGGCCCGGCGGCGGGCATCGACTCGCCGAGCAGCAGCGTCCGTACGACCCGCTCGGCAGCCCGCCCGTCGTCGTACTCGCAGAACCGCGCCCGGAAGTCCGACCGCAGCCGCGTCGACTCCTCGTCCCGCCACGAGCCGGACGCGAACAGCCACGCCAGCTCCCGGTAGGTTCGCGAGACATGGCCCGGCGCCTCCGCCGTGATGTCCAGGTAGGCGCCCCGGCTCGCGGTGTGTGCGGCCCAGTCGTCGGCGTGGACCACGATGGGCCGGTCCAGATTGGCGTAGTCGAACATCAGTGCCGAGTAGTCGGTGACCAGCACGTCGGAGGCGAGCATCACCTCCTCGACGTGCGGCTCGTCGGTCGCGTCGACCACGGTCCCGCGCCGGGCCAGCTCGGTCAGGCCCATGCCGCGCGCCGGACCGGCCGCCAGGGTCGGGTGCAGCCGGACCACCAGGGTGTGGCCCTCGCCCAGGTCGGCCGCGAACCGGGCCAGGTCGATCCGGTCCACGAGCCCGCCCCGGCGGTAGTCCCGGCGGGTCGGCGCGTACAGCACCACGCGGTGGTCCTCGGGGATGCCGTGCCGCATCCGGAAGCCGGCGCCGGCCCCCTCGGCCGCGCCGACCAGCACGTCGTTGCGCGGGCTGCCGGTGCGCACCGAGGTGAAGTGGCAGGGGTAGGCCCGCTCCCAGACCAGCTCGGAGTGGCGGTTGGCGACCAGGCTGAAGTCCCAGCGGTCGGCCCGGCGCAGCATCTGCGGGACATCGAAGCCGAGCCGGGCGCCGGGCTTGTCCAGCAGGTCTGCGCCCATGTACTTCAGCGGGGTGCCCCGGTGGGTGTGGATGTGCACGCTGCCGGGCCGCTTGGCCAGCGAGCCGGGCCAGTTGACGTCGTTGACGAAGAAGCCCGCCCGCGCGGTGACCTCCAGATAGCGCCGGGAGCCCACGATCACGTGCTCGACGTCCGGCGGCAGCTGTGCCGCGGTCTCCTCGTCCCGGACCACCCACACCCCGCGAAGCTGCGGCGCGATCTGAGCCGCCTTGCGGTGGACGGCGGCCGGATCACCCAGCACGCCCTGGTGCGAGGACGCCGAGTACACCACCAGATGCGGGTCCAGTGGCAGGCGCGTGTGCAGCCCGGCCCAGCCGCGCCGGGCCCGTGCGGCGGCCGTCCGGCGTGTCTGCACCGCCCGCCGCCCGGCCTCCCGGCCGGCCAGCGCGGCTTTCCGCCTCAGCCGGTACGCGGCGTAGCCGCCCTCCAGGAGGGCGACCTCACCGTCCACGAGGGCGTCCTGCGGCCGGTGCCTGCGGAACATCTCCGCCGTGCGCCGGAAGAACTCCGCCTTGTCCGCGGGCGGCAGCCGGTCCGGCTTGGCGAGGATGTCCAGACAGTGCTCGCCCATCTTCCGGTGCAGATACGGCCGCCAGGCCCACAGCCCCTCGCGCTCCGCCACGAAGGCGAAGACCCGCTCGTACTGGTCGTGGATGTCGAAGTGCTTGCGGCTGGTGGTGGACAGGATGTTGCCCTGCCGGCGCTGCCGGTAGTTCAGGCAGATCCGGTCCAGGGCGGCGATCCGGCGGGCACTGAGCAGGACCGGGAAGGTCCAGGGGGTGTCCTCGTAGTACCCGGGCGGGAACGTGAAGCCGTGCCCCTCGACGAAGTCGCGCCGGTAGACCTTGTTCCAGACCACCATCAACAGGTCCAGGACCTGCGGCCGGTCGGCGACCGTGAAGGTGTCCGCGCCGGCGTCGGCCAGCACCTGCGCGAGCACGTTGCGCCGGGTGCCGCCCCACCAGTAGGTGCGCGCGTAGTCGAAGACCAGGACGTCCGGGTCGCCGGTCTCCGCCAGCCGGTCGGCCATGGCGCGCAGCGCTCCGGGGGTGAGGGTGTCGTCGCTGTCCAGGAAGAACAGATAGTCGCCGGTGGAGTGCGGCAGACCGGCGTTGCGGGCCCGGCCGAGGCCGACGTTCTCCTGCAGGTGCAGCACCTTCACCCGCGGGTCGCGCTCGGCGTACTCGTCCAGGATCGCGCCGCAGCCGTCGGGCGAGCAGTCGTCCACGGCGATCAGTTCGAGGTCGCTGAAGGACTGCAGCAGCACCGAGTCCAGGCACTCGCGCAGGAAGCCCTGCACCTTGTAACAGGGGACGATGACACTGAAGCGGGGCACGGCGGGTCAGCTCCTCACGAGGGTCGCGGCGGCGGGGGCGGGGATGCGCTCCGCGAGCGGGATCACCGGCTGGATCGCCTCCGGCGGCTCGCCGAGCAGCACCCGCCGTACGACGCGCTCGGCGGCGTGTCCGTCGTCGAACTGGCAGAACCGCCCACGGAACGCGGCCCGCAGGGCCCTGGCCTCCGGTCCCGCGTACGAGCCGTCGCGGAAGACGCGGGCCAGTTCCTCGGGAGTGCGCACGACCGGACCCGGCGGCTCGGTCATCAGATCGAAGTAGACGCCCCGCGTCTCCTGGTAGACCTCCCAGTCGTCGGCGTACACGACGATCGGCCGGTCCAGGTTCGCGTAGTCGAACATGATGGAGGAGTAGTCGGTGACCAGCGCGTCCGCCGCCAGGCACACGTCCTCCGCGGAACGGTGCGCGGTGACGTCGATGATCCGGTCGGCCAGGCCCGGGCTCCGGCCGCGGCCCCGGTCGTAGAAGTAGTGGGCGCGCAGGAGCACGACCACGTCCTCGCCGGCCGCCGCGCAGAACGCCTCCAGGTCCGGGCCGGCCTCGAAACCGGTGTGGTGGTCGCGGTGGGTCGGCGCGTACAGCACGGCCGTCGCCCCGTCGGGCACGCCCAGCTCGCGGCGGATGCGGGCGACGTCCTCGGCGGTCGCCGAGTAGTAGATGTCGTTGCGCGGATAGCCGTACTCCAGATGCTCGTACGAGCCGGGGAAGGCACGCTCCCACATCTGGGTGGAGTGACGGTTGGAGGAGAGGTTGAAGTCCCAGCGGTCCACCCGGCTCAGCAGCTTGGTGTAGCTGCCGGACTGTGCGGCCACCACCGGGTACGTCGACTGGTCCACGCCCATCGTCTTCAGCGGGGTGCCGTGCTGGGTCTGCAGATGCACACTGCCCCGCCGCTTGACGACGCCCTCGGCGAAGTTGGCGTTGTTGACCAGGTACGTGGCGCGGGCCAGCACCTCCCAGCAGCGGCGTGAGCCGATCACCGCGAAGTCGACGTCCTTCGGCATCGCCGCGGCCTGGTCGGCCTCGACCAGGAACACCGGGTGGATGTGCGGGGCGAGTTCGCGGGCCTTGGCGTGGATGGCGGCCGGGTTGCAGGTGTAGCCGCGGCCCCAGTAGGCGCAGAACACGGCCAGACCGGGATCGAGGGGGCGGCGCAGATCGCGGGCGTAGCGCAGCCGGGTGCGCAGCATGTGCGGGCGCGGGAGACCCTCGGCGGCCTTCGCCGCGGCCTGGTTGGCGCCGCGCAGCGTGCGGAACGCGGTGTACGCGCCGGCCGCCAGCAGCCGGTGCTGCAGGCCCAGGCTGCCGCCCGGCGTGCGGTACCCCGCGGGCCGGTGCGCCCGGTACAGCCGGCCGGCCCGGCGGAAGAACGCCCGGTGCCCCGAGGACAGCCGCTCCGGCCGGGACGCCGTCTTCAGCACATGCACGAACAGCTGATCGAAGAGTGCCCGGGTCCGCGCGGCGGGCAGCCCCGCCCCGGCGGCCCGGGTCAGCACCAGCTCCACCTGGTCCAGCAGGGTGTGCTGGTGCGTTCCGGGCAGGTTGAGCCGGCTGCCCTGCCGGCGCAGCCGGTGCCGTACGACGACCTGGCGCAGTGCCGCGATCCGCCGGGCGGCGAGCGTGGTCAGCCCGCCCCATCCGAGGTCCGTGAAGTGGCTGTCGGGGAAGGTGAGTTCGTGCTCGAGGAGGAAGGCGCGCCGGTAGACGGCGCTCCACGCAGGGAGCTGCACACCCGTCAGCTCGGGGAGCCGCTCCGGCGCGAAGGCGCCCTGCGGTGCCCTCGCCAGCAGCGGGGCGGCCGGGTTCGTCGGCTCGCCCTCCCACCAGGGCGCCCGCTCGTGCTCGGCGTAGAGCACGTCGACCCCTGCGGTCTCGGTCAGGCGCGCGTCCAGCGCCGCCAGCGCGCCCGGCACGAGCAGGTCGTCGCCGTCGAGGAACAGCACGTACGCGCCGGTCGCCACCCGCAGCCCGGCGTTGCGCGCCCCGCTCAGACCGGCGGACGGTGGTGAGGTGGCCGGCGTCACCCGGGAGTCCCGCTCCGCGTATCCGGCGGCCACCACGGCGGCCGGGGCGTCGGGAGCGTCACAGACCGGGATCAGCTCCAGGTCGCCGAAGGACTGGCACAGGACCGAGTCCAGCGCCTGGGACAGCCGGCCAGCGACCCCGTGGGACGGGACGATGATGCTGAAGCGGGGCATTCTGCTCTTTCTGTCGTCTTGCGGACGCGGCTGGGCCGTCCGGCGGGACGCCAGGTGGACGGCCGGACCGGAGTGGGCCGCGTCGTACTGAGGGGCATGGGAACTCCCGGAAGGACCAACGCTGTTCAGCGGCTCTCGGTGACGGGGAGGGAGCCGGAAGGTTGCGGCACGGTGGCGAGCGGGGAGCGCGCGAGCCCGGAGGCGGCCGACGGCACCGGCCGCCGCTCGGCGAGCGGAACGAACGCCGGCCGCGCCTGCGTCTCGCCCAGCACGACATGCCGTACGACGCGTTCGGCGGCGTGTCCGTCGTCGTACGGGCAGAACCGCTCCCGGAAGGCGGCCCGCAGCTGGGCGGAGCGCGAGCCGCGCCAGTGGCCGGTGGCGAAGATGTCGATCAGTTCTTCCTCGCTGCGGGCGACCGCGCCCGGCGGGAAGGCGCGCAGGTCGAAGTAGGTCCCGCGGGTGGCCTCGTACGCGTCCCAGTCCTCGGTGTGCACGACGATCGGCCGGTCCAGGTTGGCGTAGTCGAACATCAGCGACGAGTAGTCGGTGACCAGCGCGTCCGAGGCGAGGCAGAGGGTCTCGACGCTCGGGTGGCCGCTGACGTCGATGATCCGCTCGGCGCTGGACCGGGCGAGCGGGCCGCCGTGCCAGTAGTGCGCGCGGGCCAGGACGACGAAGCGGGGGCCGAGGCGGCGCAGGACGCGCTCCAGGTCGAGCGCGGGCTGCTGGGTGCGGCGGTAGTCGCGGTGGGTCGGGGCGTACAGGATCGCGACCGTGCCCTCGGGGATGCCCAGCAGGGACCGCATCCGGGCCACGTCGTCCGAAGTCGCCGTCTGGAAGACGTCGTTGCGCGGGTAGCCGTACTCCAGCGTGGTGTAACCGCCGGGGTAGACGCGCTCCCAGGTCAGTGTGGTGTGGCGGTTGGCGGACAGGACGTAGTCCCACTTGTCGACGCCCCTGAGCAGTTCCCCGAAGTCCATGTCCCCGGCGGCCGCCGGGTGTTCCTGCAGGTCGAGGCCCATGTGCTTGAGCGGGGTGCCGTGCTGGGTCTGGACGAAGACCTGACCGGGGCGCTTCTTCAGCCGGCGGTCGAAGTTGACGTTGTTGACCAGGTACTTGGAACGGGCCAGCGCCGTCCAGTAGGCGGCCGTGCCCGGGCGCAGCCGGAGCGGGCCCGGCGGGAGCGTCTGCTGGTGCTCGGGGCGGGTGATCCACGCCGTGCGCACCTGCGGGGCGTACTGGCGGAACGCGGCCTCCAGCGCGCCCGGGTTGCAGCTGTGGCCGCGGCCCCAGTAGGCACCGAAGACGGCGCGGTCGGCGCGCAGCGGGAGGCGAAGCTGGATGCGGTAGTGCAGTTGCAGCACCGCCGCCTTCAGGGCCCGGGCGAGCTTGACGGCGAGCTTGAGCGTGCGGCGGCGCACGGCCATGGCCAGCTGCAGGGCCCGGTAGGTGCGGTGCAGCCCCAGGCGGACCAGGCTGTGCCGGAGCCGGGTGCGCAGCGGGACGGCGCCCCCCGGGGTGCAGTAACGGCGGTAGTGGGACCGGGCCGTGCGCAGGAACTCGGCGCGGGCGCCGCGCGGCAGCCGGCTCCTCTTAGTGAAGATCGTCGTGAAGTGGTCGATCATGCGGCGGAACAGCACCGGGCGCCAGCGCGCCAGTTCGGGGTGCCGGTCGACGAACGCGAAGACGCGGTCGTACTGCTCGAAGACGTCGAAGTGCTTGCGGCTGGTGGTGGCGAGGATGCTGCCCCGGCGCTGCCGGTAGTGGACGCACACCCGGTCGAGGGTGGTGATCGACTCCGCGGCCATCAGCACCGGGTACGTCCAGGGCGTGTCCTCGTAGTAGCCGGCCGGGAACTCGAAGCCCTGCTGCTCGACGAACTCGCGCCGGCAGACCTTGTTCCAGGCGACCATCAGCACCCGCAGCAGCCCCGGGCGGTCCACGAGCCGGAACGGCGCGGGACCCTGCTGGCTCAGCTGGGCGGCGAACTGGTTGCGGGCCGTCTCGCCGTTCCAGTACGTGCGTGCGTAGTCGAAGACCAGGACGTCCGGCTCACCGGTCTCCTTGATCCGGTCGGCGATCGCGCGCAGCGCGTCCGGGGTGAGCGTGTCGTCGCTGTCCAGGAAGAGCAGGTAGTCGCCCGTCGCCTCGGCGGTGCCGGCGTTGCGGGCGCGGCCCAGTCCTCTGTTCTCGGGCAGGTGGACGGGCTTCACGCGCACGTCGCGGGCCGCGTACTCGTCGATGATCGCGCCGCAGCCGTCCGGCGAGCAGTCGTCCACGGCGATCAGTTCGAGATCGGGGTACGACTGCGAGAGCACCGAATCCAGGCACTCGGACAGGTACGCCTGGACCATGTACGCGGGGACAATGACACTGAACCTGGGCAAGGGACATCCATGGGTCGGTCGGCGCGGGCGTTCTGCCCGGGAACGGCCGATGGAGTGACTTGGTTACGGTTCGTACGGCATGTGGGGGACGCCCGGCGAACGCCGAGGGACGGGCCGGTGAAGGCCCGCCCCTCGAAAGATGTCCTCTCCGTGGCTACTTGACGGCGCCCGCCATCACCCCGGTCACGAACTGCCGCTGGAACGCGAAGAACACGACCAGCGGGATCACCATCGAGATGAACGCACCGGGGGCCAGTACGTCGATGTTGTTCCCGAACTGCCGCACCTGTGTCTGCAGGGCGACCGTGATCGGCTGTGAGCCGGACTTGGTGAACACCAGCGCGACCAGCATGTCGTTCCACACCCACAGGAACTGGAAGATGCCGAGGCTCGCGATCGCCGGCCCGCCGAGCGGCATCACCACCCGGGCGAACAGACGCAGTTCACCCGCGCCGTCGAGGCGGGCCGCCTCCAGCAGCTCCCGCGGGATCTCCGCGAAGAAGTTCCGCAGCAGGAACACCGCGAACGGCAGGCCGAAGCCGACATGGAACAGGATCACCCCGAAGATCGTCCCGAACAGCCCGATCCTGCCGAACAGTTCGGCGATCGGGATCAGCGCCACCTGCACCGGCACCACCAGCAGGCTGACCACCCCGAGGAACCACCAGTCCCGGCCCGGGAACTCCATCCACGCGAACGCGTAGCCGGCCAGTGAGCCGATCACCACGACCAGGATCGTCGCCGGGACCGTGATCAGCACGGTGTTGACCAGGGAGTTGGTGATGTCGCTGTTCTCCAGCAGCTTCTGGTAGCTCTCGAAGGTCAGCTGGGAGGGCTGCGAGAACACCTTCCACCAGCCGCTCGCGCTCATGTCGTCCGGTGCGCGCAGCGAGGAGATGAGCAGGCCGATGGTCGGGACCAGCCAGAACAGGCCGACGAGGACGAGAAGGACGCGGACCAGTCCGCCGCCCAGCCGCTCGGTGATCTTCGAGCCCAGCGACTGCCGGGCCTTCACCGCCGTGTCGGCGGGGACCGCGTTCCCGATGTTTCCGGCGGTCGCCGTCATCGCCGCACCTCCCGCCTGAGCCTGCGGATGTTGAACCACATCACCGGGATCACGAGCAGCAGCAGGAACACCGCGATGGCGCTCGCGATGCCCGGCTGGCCCTCCGAGAAGCCCTTGCGGTACAGCTCCAGGGCCAGCACGTTCGCGTCGTCCTGGGAGGAGCCCGGCGCGATGATGTAGACGAGGTCGAACACCTTCAGGACGTTGATCATCAACGTGACGGTGACGACCGCGAGGACCGGTGCGAGCAGTGGCACGGTGACCCGGCGGAACACCTGCCACTCGCTCGCGCCGTCGACCCGCGCCGCCTCCAGCAGCTCCCGGGGCACGCCCGCGAGCCCGGCCGCGATCAGCACCATCGCGAAGCCCGCCCACATCCATACGTAGGACCCGATGATGGCCGGGGTGACCAGCGTCGGGCCGAGCCAGTCGACGCCGTTGTACGGCTCCTTGAAGTTGCTTGCGGGAAGCCTCAGTTGGGCCCCGTCGGCCTTCGCCGGCAGCGTGAACGTGCCGTCGCCGGCCGCCTTGGCGGTGGCCACCACCTTGCCGTCCTTGACCGCCTCGATCCGCATCCCGGCATAGCCCAGCTCGGACGGGTCGGGCACGCCGAGCCTGCCGACGCCCTTGCCGCGTGTGAAGTCCTGCCAGGTGGTGCCGGTGATCTTCCCCGGCTCCGGTGCGGCGGCCACGGCCTTCTTCGCGCCGTCGGGCATCTGGTCGGGGGCGACGCCGACCAGCGGGAGCGTGACGGCCCGGCCGGTGTGCACCGTGGCCGTGGTGAGGAAGCCGCCCCCGTCGGGCTTCAGGGGCGAGTTGCGGCCCGGGTGTGCTTTCGGGAACGCCGACGACTGGGCGAAGGTGTCGTGGACGCCCACCCACACCGCGTTGGCGACGCCCTTGTCCGGGTCCTGGTCGTACACCAGCCGGAAGATGATCCCGGCGGCCAGCATCGAGATCGCCATCGGCATGAAGACGACCAGCTTGAACGCCGTTCCCCAGCGCACCCGTTCGGTCAGCACCGCGAAGATCAGGCCGAGTGCGGTGGAGACCGTGGGCGCGAACACCACCCAGATGATGTTGTTCTTCAGTGCCGTCCGGATGCCGTCGTCGGTGAACAGCGCCTTGTAGTTGTCGAAGCCGGCGAAGCCGTCGCCCGAGGCGTTGGAGAAGCTGCGGACGACCGAGTACCCGATCGGGTAGACCACGAGCGCGCCGAGCAGCACCAGGGCGGGCAGCAGGAAGAGAGCTGCCACGGTCCTGCGGGTGCCGGTCACGCTCTTGCGGCTCTTCGGCGCGGCGGGGCCCGGTGGGGCCCCGGCCGCCGCTGCCGACGCCATCGCCGGCTCAGCTCCCGTTCCCGTAGGCCGCCGCCGCGTCCTTCTCCAGCTTCGCCTGGGTTCCCGCCACGTCCTTCGGGTTCGTCAGGAAGTCCTGCAGGTCCTTCCACTCGCCCTTGCCGGGGGTGCCGCCGAAGGCCTGCGGGGCCTGGTCGGACATGTCGAAGCGGAAGTCGTCGCCGGACGCGACCAGCGCCTTGGCGATCTTCTGCTGCACCTCGTTCGGATAGGCGGAGTCCGGCACGTTCTTGTTCGGCGAGAGGTAGCCGCCCAGCTTGGCCTGGATGGTCGCCGCGTCCGGGGAGGCCAGGAAGGTGGCCAGCGCCTGCGCCGCCTTGGAGTCCTTCAGGATCACCGCCGCGTCACCGCCGGAGACCACCGGTGCGGCCGAACCCACCGCCGGGAACGGGAACACCTTCGCGTCCGTGCCCACCTTCGCCTTGGTGTCACCGATGTTGACCTGCACGAAGTCGCCCTCGTAGACCATCGCCGCCTTCGGCTGCTCGCCGCCGGTGAAGGTCTGCGTGACGGAAGCCGGGAACTCGGTCTGCAGGGCGCCGTCCGCGCCGCCCGCCACATAGTCCTTCTTGCCCCAGATCTGGGCCAGCGTGGTCAGGGCCTGCTTCACCGACGGATCGGTCCACTTGATCTTGTGCTGGGCGAGCTGGTCGTACTTCTCGGGGCCCGCCTGGGACAGATAGACGTTCTCGAACCAGTCCGTCAGCGTCCAGCCGTCGGCGCCGCCGACCGAGAACGGGGTGACGCCGGAGTCGTACACCGCCTGCGCGGTCTTCAGCAGCTCCTGCCAGGTCTTCGGCTCCTTGGCGCCCGCGTTCTCGAACGCCTTGGCGTTGTACCAGATCAGCGACTTGTTGGCCGCCTTGTAGTAGACGCCGTACTGCTTGCCGTCGACCTTGCCGATGTCCTGCCAGCCCGGCGAGTAGTTCTTCTGCAGTTCCCTGAGCGCGTCCGGGCCGAGTGGCTTGGCCCACTTCTTGTCCACGGCCTGCTTGATCGCCCCGGGCTGCGGCAGCAGCGCGACGTCCGGCGGCTGACCGCCCGCGATCTTCGAGCCGAGGAAGTTGATGATCGGGTCCTGGGCGGGCACGAACGTCACCTTCGCGCCGGTGCGCTTCTCGAACTCCGACAGGACTTTCTTGAAGTTGTTCTGTTCGGTACCGGTCCAGACGGCGGCGACCTCCAGGCTCGCGCCGTTCAGCTTCGGCAGGGTGAGCGTGGACCCGGAGGTGGTGGCCCCGCTGCTCTTGCTGCCGCTGTCCTTCTTGTGGTCGCTGCTGGAGCAGGCGGTGAGCGCGAGGGCTCCCGCGAGCAGCGCGGCGAGTGTGGAGACGGCCCTGCTTGTCCGGATGGTGTTGCTGTTGCTCTGCATCACTTCCCCGTTCGTCGTTCTCCGTCGAACTCAGAACACTGTCCGTGCGCTCCGGTCTACGCCGGGCCCCACAAGGGCGGCAAGGGCGCCTGCGCCGTCCGGCGGCCCATCGTGACCGGCTCGTGATCAGGGAGGTATGCCTACGGATTCCGGCTGGTTCCGGTCAGAGCAGTGAGGGCACCTCCGCCGCGGCGACCTCGCGGGCCGCGCGCTCCACCGCGCTCGCCAGGAGTGCCAGGTCGGTGGGGCCGTTGCCCAGTTCACGGACGGGCCGGCGGGCCGGCGGGTCGCCCATGCGCTGCCACTCCAACGGGACGACCGTGGGCCGCTGGGTCGCGGTGCGCGGGATGCGGCCCGTCACCCGGCCGCCCTGGAAGGCGACCGCCCGCCCGTCCGGGTACGTCAGCCTGCCCCGTCCCGGTGCCGGCTCGTCCGGCCCGGCGGACGGCGCATCCAGTGCGATGCGCAGGGTGGCCCTCCTGGCCGGCTCCGTCTCCGCCGTACGGCCGCCGCTCCCGGTCGCCGCCACCAGGTGCACGCCCAGCCGCTCGCCCTCCCGGGCCACCGCCTCCAGCGCCCGCATCACCGATCCGGCGGCGGGCCGTCCCGGTGAGCCGAGCGCGGGGGAGACCAGCGCGTCCAGGTCGTCCACGACCACGACCAGCCGGGGCAGCGGCGGTGCGGCCTCGGCGTGCTGCCGTGCGGCGGAGCCGGGCCGCAGCCGCAGCGTGGTGCTGGGGGGTGCCTCTATGTCGCCGGTTCCGAGCGCGGCCGGCCGGCCGCCCACGGTGCGCTGGGCGACGATGCGGCCCGACACCTCCCGCCCGGTGTGCCACTGGGCGAAGTCCGTGCGCCCGATCAGCTCCGTGCGCCGCTTCAGCTCGGCGCTCAGCGACTGGGCGAACTCCCGCATGCGGACCGGGTCGTTGGCGATGAGATGGGTCGTCACATGGGGTATGTCCGTACAGACGTGCAGCCCTTCGCCGCGCCCCGTGCCCGTGCCGATGCCGTCCCGGCCGTCCATCAGCACCATGCCCAGCCGGTCGGGCCGCTCGGCCGCGGCCAGCGAGGCGACCACCGCGCGCAGCAGCTCCGTACGGCCGCTGCCGGACGGTCCCTCGATCAGCAGGTGCGGCCCGTCCGCCACCAGGTCCGCGGTGAGCGGACCACGCGGCCCGGCACCGAGCACCGCCCGGGCCCGCCCGCCCAGCGACTCGGTGTCGTCGGCCGCGTCCGCCCAGCGGGCCATCAGCGAGGCCGGGGTGGCCCGGGCGAGCCCCAGCTCGTCCAGCAGCCGCGCCGACTGGGGCAGCGGCGCGGCCACGCGCGCGTGCCGTTCGCCGACAGGGCCGTCCGGGCGCAGGGGCGCCAGCGCCCGCGCGAACCGCTCCGCCCAGGCGGGGGAGACGGCGTCGACGGCGGCGAGCGCACCGGGGCCGACGGGACCGCCGGGCGCGACGCGCATCAGTTGCAGGGTGCCGGCCACGTCACCGCTGAGCAGCGCGACGGCTCCGCAGTGCCGGAAGGTCGGCGTGGCCGCGCAGGCCGCCTCGTACGTCTGCGCCACCGGCGAGGCCGGGGTGGCGGCCGTGGTCTCGGCGAGGCACACCACATGGATCCCGGCCCGCGGCCCGGCCACGGCCAGCCGTGCCACGGCCTCCCGCAGGGCGGCGCCGCCCGGATCCCCGTCCACGACGACCACGGTGTACGGCCCCGGAAAGCCGCCCGGACCGTCCGGCCCGGCACCCTCCCGGGCCCAGGAGGGACGACGGGCAGGGGCGTGCTGGGGGGAACCGGCGAGCGCGTCGGCTCCGAAGGCCGGGGCGGCCGGGTGGGCGGCGGACGTCTCCGCTCCGGGACGGCCGCCTTCCGCGGCTGCGGCCTGCTCGGCCATGCCGGGCGCGAGGGCAGCCCCGGACGGGGGCGCGGTGCCGGCCGCCGGTGCGGCGGCATCCGGCACCGGGGCCGCGGGCAGGGCGGCCGGTGTGCCTGCCGGAGGTGTGTGCGCCGGGGCCGGCTCGGCCGTGCTGCGGCCCGATGCCGCGTACTCCTCCACCCGGCGCAGGAGTTCCTCCGTGCGGGCCGCCGCCTGCTCGCGGTCGTAGGCCAGCAGGAGACGGCAGTCCTGACCGTGGCCCGGTCGGACGTGCGGGAGCCATCCCAGCCAGGACCACTCGGCCGTGCGCTCCTCCTCCGGGCGGGAGTGGTCCGCGCTGATCAGCACGATCTCCAGCAGGTCGGGCGAGTGCAGCGTGGCCAGCTGGGCCAGCACCGCGCGGGCCAGCCCGGACAGCCGGGGGCGCGGACCGGCCAGGCCCAGCGCGCCCGCCTCGCGCAGGGCGGCGGTCACCGGCACGGCGGGCAGCACGCCCGAGCCGTCCGGTGTTCTGCGGTCCGCCGTGCCGAGCCGCACGGTCAGCGCTTCCGGGTGTCCCGGCCCGCGCTCCCACAGCCGGGGCCCGGGCCCCAGCGCGGTCAGCAGCAGGGCGGCGGGGTCCGGCCAGGTCTCGGGCTGATTCCGGACGGTGGCCACCGGTGCGCCCGCCGGGCCGGCGGCCTCACCGCCGTACTCCTGCTGTCCGGCGGCCGGCTGCTCCCCGCGTCCGCCGGTCAGCCGCCGGGCCCACGCGCCGAGCCCGCCCCGCCGCCGGGCACCCTGAGGCACGTCGATGCCCCGCAGCGGCGTGCCCTTGCGGCCGCCGCCGTCCGTGTCGTGCAGGCCGGAGTCCGGGCCGGAGGAAGCCCCGCCCGGCGTGGAGAGGGAGGCGGACCCGTCGGCGTGTGCCGCGTACGCGGATCCGTGCACGCCGTCCGGGCCGCCGACGCCGTGGCGCCCCGCGTGGGTGTCCCCCGCGTCCGCGACTTCGCCGCCGGCGGGCGCCCCGGCTGCCGGACGCCACGTCCCCGCGCCCGTGCCCCGGCTCTCGATGTGCGGCGCCCCGGCCTGGCCCGGCACCGTCGGCTGTTCCCCGCGGCGGTGCTCCTGAGCCCCCGGGCCTGCGCCCGAGGATCCCCAGCCGGCCGAGCCGTAGGCATGGTGGGTCGGTCCGGAGGGGCCCGGGGCGCGGGTGCCCGGGGCGGGCTCCACGCGCGTGTGCCCCGCGGCACCGGCGTCCGCATCCGGCTCAGGGCCCCCCGCGCAACCACCGGCTGCCCCGGCCGCCCCGCCGTCCGGGGCGACCCGCACGCACCCCTCCCCGTCCGGCACGGTCCGCACCCGGGCGCCGGGACCCCCGGACGGGGTGACCCGCAGGGCGGATTCGCCGATCCTCAGCAGCGCACCCGACGCGAACCGCACCGGGCGGTCGCCCACGCGCGTGCCGTCCAGGGCCGTGCCGTTCGTGGAGCCGAGGTCGGCCACCGAGACGCGGCCGTCGGCGGCGACCGTGACCGCGCAGTGCAGGCGGGAGACGTCCGGGTCGTCCAGCGGGACGTCGGCGTCGGCGGAGCGGCCGACCGTGATCCGGCCGCCGTGCAGCAGATGGACCCCGCCCGCGTCCGGACCCGCGACCACGTGCAGCTGGGTCGGGGCGTCGTCCAGCTCGGGATGCGGCTCGGGGGCCGCCGGGGCGCCCAGGGACAGCACGGCGCCGTCGACCAGGGGAGGCTCGCCGAGGATGCAGCGGCGGGCGTCCAGCCGCTCGGCACCCGCGTACAGCACGACCGCCGCGCCGCTCGACTCCCGGCCCGCGGCGCCCTCTCCGGTGACCGCCGCGGCCAGCGTGGACGCCACCGCGGCCAGATCCGTGCCCGTGGGCGCCGTCACCAGCACGTCGCGGCTGGAGACACGTCCCCGCTGCGCGGACGGGCCCTGCGGGTCTACGACGGTCAGCCGGATCTGCATCGCCGTCAGCGGTCCCTTCTGCCCGGGCGCGGACATCCCCCACCCCCGCACGAGCACGTCGGCCAGTACTGCACGCATCCTCGCACCTGTCACTGACAGCGCGCCCACGGCCCGGTGCCAAGTGATCTTGATTGGTCAGCTCTGCCCCCAAAAGTGCCTGACCAATGCCGCACGGATGATCAGTTGAGATCGGTCACGTGCGGAGCGCGGCAACCAGGAGACCGAGGTGAGCGTCTTTCCTTCGAACCTGGGCGGGAACGCGGACGTGAACCCGGGCCGACACGGCCCGGGAGCACCGGCGAACATCGTCGGCAACGCATACGTAGTGCCCAGTGGACCGGCACTAGAGTGGGCCGGAACACCGGAATCCAGGCAAGCAAGCAGCCATAAGCAGCAGGGAGCGCGTGACGTGCGGCCAGTCGGCAGCAAGTACCTGCTCGAGGAGCCGCTCGGACGCGGCGCCACGGGCACCGTCTGGCGTGCCCGCCAGCGCGAGACCGCAGGTGCCGAGGCGGCCGTCGCCGGCCAGCCCGGTGAGCTGGTCGCGATCAAGGTCCTGAAGGAGGAGCTGGCCGGCGACCCGGACATCGTGATGCGCTTCCTGCGCGAGCGGTCCGTTCTGCTCCGGCTCACCCACCCGAACGTCGTCCGGGTCCGCGACCTGGTCGTCGAGGGCGAGCTGCTGGCCCTGGTCATGGACCTCGTCGACGGCCCCGACCTGCACCGCTACCTGCGCGAGAACGGCCCCTTCACCCCGGTCGCCGCGGCGCTGCTGACCGCGCAGATCGCCGACGCGCTCGCCGCGAGCCACGCCGACGGCGTCGTCCACCGCGACCTCAAGCCCGCCAACGTGCTGCTGCGCCAGGACGACGGCCGGATGCACCCGATGCTGACCGACTTCGGCATCGCGCGCCTCGCCGACTCCCCGGGCCTGACCCGCACCCAGGAGTTCGTCGGCACGCCCGCGTACGTGGCGCCCGAGTCCGCCGAGGGCCGCCCGCAGACCTCCGCCGTCGACATCTACGGCGCCGGCATCCTGCTGTACGAGCTGGTCACCGGCCACCCGCCGTTCTCCGGCGGCAGCGCCCTCGAAGTCCTGCACCAGCACCTGAGCGCCGAGCCGCGCCGCCCCTCCACCGTCCCGGACCCGCTGTGGACGGTCATAGAGCGCTGCCTGCGCAAGAACCCGGACCAACGGCCCAGCGCCGAGAACCTCGCGCGCGGCCTGCGCGTGGTCGCCGAGGGCGTCGGCGTGCACGCCAACGCCGCCCAGATCGCCGCGGCCGAGGGGGTCGGCGCGCTGCTGGCCCCCGACCCGGACCCGACCGCCGTCCCCGGCGCCGCCGACCCCACCCAGGTGCTGCCGACGAACGCGCCGCAGGGGGCGTACGGCCAGCACGATCCGAATGCGGCGACCAGCGTCCTGCCGCACACCGGCGGCCCCGTCGGCGCCGCCGACCCCACCGCCGTGCTGCCGAACACCGGTGCCGCGGACCCGACGGCGGTCATGCCGCCGATGCCGCAGGGCCCGCCCGGCGGCCAGGGGCAGCAGCCCGATCAGCCGCACCCCTGGCAGACCCAGCTGCGTGCCGCCCGGGACCGCAACGAGCAGACGCAGATCCAGTACCTCGACCCCGACGAGGACCCGCTGCGCCGCCGCCCCCAGCGGCAGGTCGCCCGGCCCCAGCAGCAGCCGCGCCAGGCGCCGCAGGCGCGCCCGCAGCGTCCGCAGTCGCGCGGACGGCAGCAGCAGCCGGCCGGATACGGCCAGCCGCAGCAGCAGCCCCAGCAGTACGCCCCGCCGCAGCCCCAGCGGTACGCGCCGCCCGCCCCGGAGCCGCAGCGGCCCGCGCGCGAGCCCCGGGCGCCGCGGCAGCGCAGCGCCAACCGGATGAAGATCCCCGGGCTCGGCTGCCTGAAGGGCTGCCTGTTCGTGATCATCATCCTGATCGCCGCGAGCTGGGCGATCTGGGAGTGGACCCCGCTGCACACCTGGGTCGGAGAAGGCAGGAGCTACTGGCACGAGGTGAAGGACCTGGTGGGTTCGGTGAGCCACTGGGTCAAGAAGCTGGACAGCTCCTCCGGTGGCGGCAACTGACCGCTGGTTTGGGTATTTGTCGACACCTGGCGGGTGATTTCCGTCTCCGCCGTGAAGGTTGGCTCGTTCGACGCGTAGTTTTGTCGGCTGGGGGTTCTGGTCTGTCGGCTGGGAGTCCGGGGGCCCGCGGCGGTTAGCCGCCGAGTGTCCGGGTCCCTGGAATGACGCAGCAGCGACAACACGCGTCTGTAGGAGCAGTCTTGGCACGGAAGATCGGCAGCCGGTACACCGCGCACCAGATCCTGGGGCGGGGCAGCGCCGGCACGGTGTGGCTGGGCGAGGGGCCGGAGGGTCCCGTCGCCATCAAGCTGCTGCGCGAGGATCTCGCGTCCGACCAGGAGCTCGTGGGGCGGTTCGTGCAGGAGCGCACCGCACTGCTCGGTCTGGAGGACCCGCACGTCGTCTCGGTGCGCGACCTGGTGGTCGACGGCAACGACCTGGCCCTGGTCATGGACCTGGTGCGCGGCACCGACCTGCGCACCCGGCTGGAGCGTGAGCGCAGGCTCGCGCCCGAGGCGGCCGTGGCGATCGTCGCCGACGTCGCCGACGGGCTGGCGGCGGCCCACGCCGCCGGGGTCGTCCACCGCGACGTCAAACCCGAGAACGTCCTGCTGGACATGCAGGGACCGCTCGGCCCGGGAGGCGCCCATCCCGCGCTGCTCACCGACTTCGGCGTCGCCAAGCTGATCGACTCGCCGAAGCGGACGCGGGCCACGAAGATCATCGGCACGCCCGACTATCTGGCCCCGGAGATCGTCGAGGGACTGCCCCCGCGGGCCGCCGTGGACATCTACGCCCTGGCGACGGTCCTGTACGAGCTGCTCGCCGGCTTCACGCCGTTCGGCGGCGGCCATCCCGGCGCGGTGCTGCGCCGGCACGTCACGGAGACCGTCGTGCCGCTGCCCGGCATCCCCGACGAGCTGTGGCAGCTGATCGTGCAGTGCCTGGCGAAGGCGCCGGCCTCGCGGTTGCGGGCGTCGGAGCTGGGGGCGCGGCTGCGGGAGCAGCTGCCGATGCTGGCGGGGATGCCGCCGCTGGACGTGGACGAGCCGGAGGCGGAGACCCCCGAGGAGGGGGAGGGGCCGCAGGCGGCGTCGGCGCCGGACGCGTCCGGGGAGCCGGTGCGGCGGCGTGGTGCGGTGTCCCTGGTGCCGGGGGCGAAGCCGGACTCCAACCGGGACACGCATACGTCGATGAGGGTGCCCGGGGCCGATGAGCTGGCGGGCGGGGCACGGGGGACGGCCCGGGTGCCGCGGGCGTCGGGGGCGCCGAGGCCCGGGTCGGCGCGGCATCGCGCTGTTGCCCGGCGCCGCAGGATCACTCTGGGGGTTGCCGGGGTGGTGCTGGCCGCGGCGATCGGGATCGGGGCGTGGGCGGCGACCTCGGGGGACGACGAGTCTCCCCAGGACACCCACAGCACGTCGGGCCCCTGACCTCCCGGGGCTCCACCCCCTGCCCTCCCATCTCGCCCACCCACCCGACTCGCTCGGTCAAGGGACACCTGGTCGGCGCTTGGCCGCCTGCGAGGCTCACGGCCTCCTGCCCGCTCGGCTCGGTCGGCCAGGAGGTGCCCGGCCGGCGCTTCGCCCGCCTGCGATGCGCCCCCCAATCGCCTGCCTGCCCGCCCGGCTCGGTCGGCCGGGAGACGCCCGGTCGGGGCCTTGGCCGCAGGCAAGGCCCACGGCCACCCGCCGCTGCCCGGCAACCGGACTGGAGCGCCCCTGGCCGACCACTGCGCTCAGCCCTGAGCACCCCGCCTCCTGAAGGGGCCCTCGCCGGCCGCCCCCGCAGGCCCCCCACCTTCGCGGCCACCCCCGCAGGCCCCCACCTCCGCGGCCGCTCCCCGGTCGGCCCTCGGCGGTCGGTGGAGCCGTTACGCTGGAGGCGTGGCAGTCGTCGATGTATCCGAAGAGCTGAAGTCCCTCTCCTCGACCATGGAGTCGATCGAGGCCGTTCTGGACCTTGACAAGTTGAGGGCAGACGTCGCCGTGCTCGAGGAGCAGGCGGCCGTGCCGTCCCTGTGGGACAACCCGGACGAGGCGCAGAAGATCACCAGCAAGCTCTCCCACCTCCAGGCCGAGGTCAGGAAGGCGGAGGCGCTGCGCGGCCGGATCGACGATCTCGGTGTGCTCTTCGAGATGGCCGAGGAGGAGGACGACCCGGACACCCGCGCCGAGGCCGAGTCCGAGCTGGCCGCCGTGCGCAAGGCGCTGGACGAGATGGAGGTCCGGACGCTGCTGAGCGGTGAGTACGACGCCCGTGAGGCGCTCGTCAACATCCGCGCCGAGGCCGGTGGTGTCGACGCCGCCGACTTCGCGGAGAAGCTGCAGCGCATGTACCTGCGCTGGGCCGAGCAGCGCGGCTACAAGACCGAGGTGTACGAGACGTCGTACGCGGAGGAGGCGGGCATCAAGTCCACCACCTTCGCCGTCCAGGCGCCCTACGCCTACGGCACCCTCTCCGTCGAGCAGGGCACCCACCGCCTCGTGCGCATCTCGCCCTACGACAACCAGGGCCGCCGTCAGACGTCCTTCGCCGGTGTCGAGGTGCTTCCCGTGGTCGAGCAGACCGACCACATCGAGATCGACGAGTCCGAGCTGCGGGTGGACGTGTACCGCTCCTCCGGCCCCGGCGGTCAGGGCGTGAACACCACCGACTCCGCGGTGCGGCTGACCCACCTCCCCACCGGCATCGTCGTCTCCTGCCAGAACGAGCGGTCGCAGATCCAGAACAAGGCCACTGCGATGAACGTCCTCCAGGCCAAGCTGCTGGAGCGGCGCCGCCAGGAGGAGCAGGCCAAGATGGACGCCCTCAAGGGCGACGGCGGCAACTCCTGGGGCAACCAGATGCGTTCCTACGTGCTGCACCCGTACCAGATGGTCAAGGACCTGCGTACCGAGCACGAGGTCGGCAACCCCGAGGCCGTGTTCAACGGCGAGATCGACGGATTCCTGGAGGCCGGCATTCGCTGGCGCAAGCAGCAGGAGAAGTAACTTTGTCGACATGACAACTGCCGCCCGAGTGGCGGCAGTTGTCATTTGTCTGGGTTTTACATCACACTCACAGGCTCCAAGTCCCGGCAAACGCCGCCCCATCGGACATTGCGCGCGCAACGGCCTTGACGTTGCTTTGAAAAATCGGAAGGCTGAAGCGTGGCATGCGTATCTCTGGGGCGCATGTGAACCGGGGGAATGGGATGACTCGGACGTCGATTCCGGTTTCGTCGGCTGCCTCCGTCGATCACGGCAAGCCCCGCACGCCGCCTCATTGACGAACAGCTACTGGGGGTAGCAACCATATGACGAAGAAGACGCGGATCCGGGTCGCGCGGATAGCCGCCGGCGCCGTGATCGCGGCGGGAGCCTCGCTGACCGCCGCTGGTGCGGCTTCCGCGCTGGACCTCGGTGTCCAGGCGGGTCCGATCAAGCTCGGTGTGAGCACGGACGGAAACGACGACGGCGGTACCGGCGGCGGCTGTGACCCCATCGGCATCTGCGACACCACAGGCGGCACCTCGACCGGCGGTGACACCACCGGCGGCGACACGACCGGCGGTGACACCACGGGTGGTGACACGACCACGGGTGGCGACACCACGGGTGGTGACACGACCACGGGCGGCGACACCACGGGTGGCGACACGACGACCGGCGGTGACACGACCGGTGGTGACACGACCACGGGCGGCGACACCACGACCGGCGGCGACACCACGGGCGGTGGCACCACGACCGGCGGTGACACCACGGGCGGTGGCACCACGACCGGTGGCACCACGACCGGCGGCGGCTCCACCACCGGCTCCACCACTGGCGGCGACAACGGTGGCGGCAACGGTGGCAACGGCGGCTCCGGCAACGGCGGCGGCTCCAGCACCGGTGGTGACAACGGCGGCGGCTCCGGCAACGGCGGCGGTCACGGCGGTGGCAACTCGGGCGGCGGCAACGGCGGCGGCTCCAGCACCGGCGGCGGCAACGGCCACACCACCCCCGACGGCGGCAACAACAATGCCTCCCAGGACGAGGGCTCCTCGGCCCTCACCGACACGGGCTCGGACACCTCGGCCCAGGGGCACGACAAGCAGCTCGCCGAGACCGGTGCCGGACAGACCATGTTCCTGCTGATCGGCGCCGCGACGATGATCGCCGGCGGTGTCGGCTTCCGGATTCTGCCCCGTCTGGTGAACGGCCGGGGCGGCGCGGCCGCCTGAGCGTAGCCGTACGGCCACGCTGCGTACGCGCAGTCTGACGCCGAAGGGCCCGGAGCGTCGCGCTCCGGGCCCTTCCGGCGTTCTTGCCGGGCTCTTCCGGTCTTCTTACGCGGTCTGGTGCGCCAGCAGCGCCACCGCGGCGATCAGCATCGCCAGCAGGGCGATCAGCGCCATCGGGTTCAGGCCTGCGAAGAAGCTCTCGTGCTGCAGTCGCTCGCGGTTGGCACGGCACACCGGGCACCGGCCCTCGTTCACGGGCGCCGCGCAGTTCGCGCACACCAACCGGTCGTACGTCATGCGGTCGCCCTCCTTGCTCCGGCCATCACCCATACAACGCTTCCGGGAACGAGAACGTTCCCCCTCCACTCTGCCAGGTTCCCGCTGAGCCTGCGCGGGCGCTTGCAAAGAGGTGGTCTCCGGTGCGATGCAGCCGTACAAAAAGGCACAAGTGTCACCCAACCGCAACCGGGCCCTGCGCTTGTGCACCCGGTTCGCGTATGGTCACGCTCATCTACCCCCGGCTACCCGTGGTGCATCCGTGATCCGATTCGACAACGTCTCCAAGGTCTACCCCAAGCAGACCCGCCCCGCACTCAGGGATGTTTCCCTGGAGGTGGAGAAGGGCGAGTTCGTCTTCCTCGTGGGGTCCTCCGGCTCCGGAAAGTCCACCTTCCTGCGGCTCATCCTCCGCGAGGAGCGGTGCAGCCACGGCCAGGTGCACGTCCTGGGCAAGGACCTCGCGCGCCTCTCCAACTGGAAGGTGCCGCAGATGCGCCGCCAGCTGGGGACCGTGTTCCAGGACTTCCGCCTCCTGCCCAACAAGACGGTCGCGGAGAACGTGGCCTTCGCGCAGGAGGTCATCGGCAAGTCCCGCGGCGAGATCCGCAAGTCCGTGCCGCAGGTGCTCGACCTCGTCGGGCTCGGTGGCAAGGAGGACCGGATGCCGGGCGAGCTGTCCGGTGGTGAGCAGCAGCGCGTGGCCATCGCGCGGGCCTTCGTCAACCGGCCCAAGCTGCTCATCGCCGACGAGCCCACCGGCAACCTCGACCCGCAGACCTCCGTCGGCATCATGAAGCTGCTCGACCGGATCAACCGGACGGGCACCACCGTCATCATGGCGACGCACGACCAGAACATCGTGGACCAGATGCGCAAGCGCGTCATCGAGCTGGAAAAGGGCCGCCTCGTCCGCGACCAGGCCCGCGGCGTCTACGGCTACCAGCACTGACCCGCACCCCGAGTCACGTCCACGGAAAGGCTTAACCCGAGGCATGCGCGCCCAGTTCGTCCTGTCGGAGATCGGTGTCGGTCTCCGCCGCAATCTGACGATGACCTTCGCCGTCATCGTCTCCGTCGCCCTGTCCCTGTCCCTCTTCGGTGGCTCGCTGCTGATGAGCGACCAGGTGAGCACCATGAAGGGCTACTGGTACGACAAGGTCAACGTCTCGATCTTCCTGTGCAACAAGAGCGATGCACAGTCGGACGTGAACTGCGCCAAGGGCGCGGTCACCGAGGACCAGAAGAAGCAGATCCTCACCGACCTGCACAAGATGCCGATCGTCGCGACGGTCACGTACGAGTCGCAGGACCAGGCGTACAAGCACTACAAGGAGCAGTTCGGGAACTCCCCGCTGTCCAGCTCGCTCACGCCGGACCAGATGCAGGAGTCGTACCGGATCAAGCTCAAGGACCCGAAGAAGTACCAGGTGATCGCGTCCGCGTTCAACGGGCGTGACGGTGTGCAGTCCGTGCAGGACCAGAAGGGCATCCTGGACAACCTCTTCCAGCTGCTCGGTCTGATGAACCGCGCGGCGCTCCTCGTGATGGCGATGATGCTGATCGTCGCACTGCTGCTGATCGTCAACACCGTGCGGGTCTCCGCGTTCAGCCGCAGGCGCGAGACCGGGATCATGCGCCTGGTCGGCGCGTCGGGCTTCTACATCCAGGCGCCGTTCATCATGGAGGCGGCGGTCGCGGGCCTGATCGGCGGCGGCCTCGCCTGCGTGTTCCTGGTGATCGGCCGGTACTTCACCATCGACCACGGCATGGCCCTGGCCACCAAGCTCCAGCTCATCAACTTCGTCGGCTGGGACGCGGTGTTGACCAAGCTCCCGCTGATCCTCGCCACCAGTGTGCTGATGCCCGCCCTTGCCGCGTTCTTCGCGTTGCGCAAGTACTTGAAGGTGTGACGCACGCCAAGAGGGCCGTACGGGCATCCGCCCGTGCGGCCCTCCGCCGTGTCCTAGACTCACGGCCATGTCAGGCCGAGACCTGTTCTGCCAGCCCCGCCGCACCCGCCGCGGGGCCGCCCTGACATTGGTCTTCGCCGGCGTTCTGGTCGCCGGCGCCGCCACCGGCTCCTTCCCGGACACCGGCCCGGCGGACTCCGCGGGCCGCAGGACGCCCGCCGGCGCCCAGCGCCACGCTCCCCGGCACGAGGACGTGCAGAAGGCCGCCGCCGAGGCCATGGCCGACGGAAAGTCGCCGATGGAGGCCGCCGAGCGGGCCGTCAGCCGCAGCGGGGACCGCTGGGGCGCCGTCTACTCCGAGGGCGAGTACCAGGAGTTCCAGGAGGCCCTGGACGGTCAGTACACCGGCGTCGGCCTGTGGGCACGGCGCGAGCGGGACGGCCGTATCCAGGTGACGAAGGTGCAGCCCGGCTCGCCCGCGGCCGACGCCGGCATCCGCAAGGGCGACCGGCTGCGCAGCGTCGACGGGGACAAGGTCGACGGGCGGCCGGTCACCGAGGTGGTCTCCTTACTGCGCGGCGACGCCGAGGACGCGCCCGCCGGTACGACGGTCACGCTGGGCCTGCAGCGCGGCACGCGCGCGTGGACCGAGACCCTGCACCGGGTGCGCCTGTCCACCGACTCCGTGACCGTCCGCACGCTGCCCCGCGGGGTCACCGTCATCAGCATCGCCGCCTTCACCAAGGGCTCCGGCAACGCCGTGCGAGCCGCGGTGCGCGAGGCCCCGGCCGGCACCGGCGTCGTGCTCGACCTGCGCGGCAACTCGGGCGGTCTGGTCACCGAGGCCGTGGCCACCGCCTCCGCCCTCCTCGACGGCGGCCTGGTCGCCACCTACGACGTCGACGGCGCCCAGCGCTCCCTGCACGCCGCCGGCGGCGGCGACACCAGCCGGCCCCTGGTCGTCCTGGTCGACGGCGGCACCATGAGCGCGGCCGAGATGCTCACCGGCGCCCTCCAGGACCGCGGCCGCGCGGTCGTGATCGGCTCCCGCACCTTCGGGAAGGGCTCCATCCAGATGCCGACCGAGCTGCCCGACGGCTCGGTGGCCGAGCTGACCGTGGGCCACTACCGCACCCCTTCGGGCCGCGCCGTGGACGGCCGGGGCCTCACCCCGGACCTGGAGACGGGCCCGCGAGAGGCCCTCCCGCGGGCGGAGACGGTCCTCACCGGCCTCGGCGACCCCTCCCAGCACCCTTAATACGCTTCCCACCCACCCCCTCCGTGGTGCGAAAATGGTCGGCACTATGAGCAAGGGAATGTACGTACCGAAGGAGTCCCAGCCCAAGCAGGGCAGCGGGGCCGCCAAGGCCAGGGACGGCGAGAAGGGCGGCAAGCGCAAGATCGTCGCCCAGAACAAGAAGGCCCGGCACGACTACGCGATCGTCGACACCTACGAGGCCGGACTCGTGCTCACCGGCACCGAGGTCAAGTCGCTGCGCGAGGGACGGACCTCGCTGACCGACGGCTTCGTCCAGATCGACCGAGGTGAGGCGTGGCTGCACAACGCCCACATCCCCGAGTACCACCAGGGCAGCTGGACCAACCACTCCGCGCGCCGCAAGCGCAAGCTGCTGCTGCACCGCGAGGAGATCGACAAGCTGGAGTCCAAGGCCCAGGAGACGGGTCACACCATCGTGCCCCTCGCCCTGTACTTCAAGGACGGCCGCGCGAAGGCCGAGATCGCGCTCGCACGAGGCAAGAAGGAGTACGACAAGCGGCAGACCCTGCGGGAGAAGCAGGACCGGCGTGAGTCGGACCGTGCGATCGCGGCGGCGAAGCGGAAGCAGCGGGGCGTCTAGCCGAGCCGCCGGGAATAAGCTGGCACGCGGGTGCGTTGGTCACGTAAGATGGCACCGCACTCCACAGAGGGTGCGCGCCCCCTCTCCGGAGGGGATTGAAAAATCAACATGGGGATGATCGGTTTCGACAGCGGCTGTCGAAGCAGGGGAAGCGTGTCGAGGAAGCGGCAATGATCTCGTAAACCATATGTCGCAAAAAATAATCGCCAACACCAAGCGCGATTCCTTCGCCCTCGCTGCCTAAGTAGCGACTTGCGAAGTGTCAGCCCGGGGCTGTTCCCGACCCGGATCCTGGCATCAGCTAGGGGACTAAACCTTGATCCCGGTCACGGGGTGAAGAGGGAAATCAAACAGTGACTGAGCCCGTCGGCGACTTGTTCGCGTGATCGCCGGGGCTGAGAAAATCACAGCGGACTGCACACGGAGAAGCCCTGATTCCGCACCGTTGGACGCGGGTTCGATTCCCGCCATCTCCACCATCTGGAGGCACTGCCCCCAGACCCCATGTGGGCACAGGCCCCGTCGCGATGAGCGGCGGGGCCTTTGTCATGGCCGGATGTCACGGGCGGACGGAACGGAGCACCTCCACGATGGACAGCGACAAGGGCCCCCGGCACCTCCTCATACGGGCGCACGACGAGCCGTCCCCGCTGTTCGGGGCGGACACCCCCGGGCTCCCCGGGCCCGACGACTTCACGACGAGCGTCGCGATCGGCTCCCTCGGCCTCCCCGACCAGCTGGCCCACCGGCTCCGGTCCTGGTCCGAGGCCCGCCCGCCCGGCGGATTCACCGCGCGTCCGGCGCTGCGCAAGCACGTCGGGCAGGGCGTGGAGATCGGCCGGGAGGTGGCCGCGCACCTCGGCCCCCGCTGGGCGGTCCGCTACTGGGACGAGCGTCACCGGAGCGCGAAGTTCGTGTGCTGGGGCTGCGACCGCCTGCACTGGACCCTGGAGGCCCACGGTCACTCGCTGCCGCCGCACCCGGTGCACATCACCGTCCGGGGCGAGTACAAGTGGTACCCGCTGCGGGCCGACGGCATCGGAGACTTCGCCCCGGACGACCCCGCACTCGCCCTCGGCCTGTCCGACGCCCTGGTGGCCGCCTTCCACGCCTGGGCGGCGGCCGTCGACGAGGCCCTGGACACCTGGATCAGGGACCGGGACGACCTCCGCCACGACGCCGAGCGCGCCCGCCTGGAGGCCGAGGGAGCACAGCTGGCCGCCCGCCTGGCCGACGAACTCGGCCCCGACCGGACCGTCACTTACCTGGGCTGCTAGCGGACCCGGCCGCGACCGGACCGTCACCTGGCTGGGCTGCCGGCGAAGCGCCGACTGCGCGAACGTACGGCCTGCGCCGCCGAGTTGATGAGCAGGGCCACGGCCGCCGCGGCGGCCGGGACCGCGAAGGCGGTGGCGGGGGAGACGCGCTCGGCCGCCCAGCCGCCCGCCGCCGAGCCGCACGCGACGCCGGTCAGCAGGGCGGTGACGACCAGGCTCATGCCCTCGTTGAGCCGGTCGGCCGGGGTGCGCTCCTGCACCAGGGTCATCGCGGTCACCATCGTCGGCGCGGTCGCCATGCCCGCCACCAGCAGGGCACCCGCCAGGGCCACGAGCGAACCGGCGGCGGTGGCCGCGAGCCAGGGCAGGGCCATCAGCACGGCCATCGCCGGCAGGCACTGGGCAAGGCGCAGGCCCGCCGGTCTCAGCGCCCCGTACAGCAGGCCCGCAGCGCACGAACCGGCCGCCTGCAGCGCGAGGACGGCACCGGCCGCCGCGCGATGCCCTTGCGCGTCGGCGTAGGCGATGGTGACGACCTCCATCGAGCCGAACACCGCGCCGGTCGCCACGAAGCAGGCCAGCAGCGGCGGGATCCCCGGGCTGCGCAGGGGCGACGGCGCCTTCGACCGGGGCTGCGGGGGCGGCTCGGTCGCCCGCTGCGCGGTGAACAGCAGCATTCCGGCCAGCAGCAGCGCGGCCCCGGCGAGCGTGCCCGCCTCCGGGAAGAAGGTGCCGGTCAGGAAGGAGGCCAGCACCGGGCCGAGCATGAAGCACAGCTCGTCGGCGGCCTGCTCGAAGGAGTTCGCGGTGTGCAGTGCGCCGGGGTCCTCGCGCAGCAGGTGGGCCCAGCGGGCGCGGGACAGGCCGCCGATGTTCGGGGTGGCAGCGGTGGCGGCGTACGCGGCGAACAGGGTCCAGTCCGGGGCGCCGTAGCGGACGCACAGCAGCAGCGCGAGGCTGCCCAGCGCCGCGGTGAGGGTGGCCGGTACGGCGACGCGGGCCTGCCCGTGCCGGTCGACGAGCCGCGCGATCCAGGGCCCGGCCACCCCGGTCGCCGCGAGCCCGGTGGCGGTGACGGCACCGGCGAGGGCGTAGGAGCCGCGGGAGGCGGCGATCATCACGACCGCGCTCACACCGAACATGCCCATGGGCAGGCGGGCGATCAGATTGCCGGTGGTGAAGGCCCGGGTGCCGGGGAGGGAGAAGAGGAGGCGGTATCCGGTGCGTTGCTCCTGCCGGTCGGTCATGCGGCTGTGTTCGGTGGTCTGTTGCGGCATGGCTCCACGGTCGCCCGGAACGGATCATGCGGTCCAACACCTTCTGGGCGCCGATTCACGCACCCGTGTTGTAAATTCGCCGCCATGTCCGCCCCGGCCTCCATAGACCCCCGCCTGCTGCGCGCCTTCCTCACCGTTGCCGAGGAACTGCACTTCACCCGGGCCGCTGCCCGCCTGTACGTCGCCCAGCAGGCGCTCAGCCGGGACGTGCGGCGGCTGGAGCGGGAACTGGGGGCCGAACTGTTCGTACGGACCACCCGGCAGGTGACGCTGACCGCCGACGGCGAGCGGCTGCTGCCGCACGCCCGGCGGGTGCTCGCCGCCCAGGACGACCTGCTCGCCGACTTCGGCCAGGCCCGGCCGCTGCTGGTCGACCTCAACTCCGCGGGCCTGCTCACGGGCCGCCGAGTGCTGCACCGGGCCCGGGAACTCGCCCCCGACTGCGAGTTGATGGCCCGCTACGAGAGCGGTTTGACGGGAGCCGCGGCCGACCTGCTCGCCGGCCGGCTGGACGCCTCCTTCGGGCGCTTCGCGGGCCTGGAGGCGGCCCTGCGCTCCGGCCTGGAGCAGCAGCCGGTGCGCTACGAGCCGATGGCCGTCGTGCTGCCCGAGGAGCACCCCCTGGCCGGCCGGCCGGTGGTGCCGCTGGCCGCGCTGGCCGGGGAGGCGGTGTACGCGGGCGCCGGGAACCCGCGCACCCGGGAGTGGACCGACCTCGCCCTGCGCCTGTTCGAGGGGCGCGGCATCCGGCTCGCCTCCCCCCTTCCGCTCGCGGTCGGGGACGAGGAGTTCGAGCGGATCATGGCCAGGACGCGGAATCCCGTGCTGGCCGTGGTGGACTTTCCGCAGATGCCGCGCACGGTGCTGCGGCCGCTCGTCGACCCCGTGCCGCTGTCGCCCGTGTCGCTGGTCTGGCGCAAGGGGCTGGTCCATCCCGCACTGGCCGCACTCCGCAGGGCCGCGGCCGAGGTCGCCGGGGCCGAGGGGTGGCTGCGACGCCCCGCCGGCGCCTGGATTCCGGCGGCCGACGACAAGGTGATGAGCCTGAACACCTGACATACGACCGGCGCCCGGCCGGACCGCCGGCTCACTCGTCGAACCACACCACCAGCCGCACACCGTCGTCGCCGTGCACGCCGGCCAGGGCGCCCATGATCGTCCACACCGGGTGCCAGGTGCCGTCGGGCGGGACGGCGTCGCGGCGGCGGGAGCGCTCGACGCAAAAGATCGAGGCCCCCGACTCCCACCGGGTCCCCTCCGGCCACCGGTCGGGAATGCTCGACGGGTCGGTCGTCAGCGTGTTGACCCCGGCCGCGCGGGCGAAGGCCCGGCTCCAGACCCAGGGCCGGCGCAGCCGGAGGGTGCCGTCGGGGGCCCGGTGGTACTGGGCTATGTGGGTGGAGCGGGGGAGCGCCGGTTCGTCCCAGTCGACGGACCGCGCCTCGGCCCAGGAGAGCCAGGTGGCGCCGAAGGCGGCCTCGCCCCATGACTCCCGTTCGGCCCGGACCGGGGCCGACGTGTCCGCCGGCAGGCCCCGGTCGGCGGCCACATGGCGCCACCGGGCACCGAAGTCCCGAACGCCGAAGAGGCAGGCGAAGGCCTCGTAGTCCCGGGGCATCGCGAGCATCGCCAGGTCGAGGGCCGGGCACCAGGCCGTCCCACCGGGAGCCAGACCCTCCCTCCAGGTGCGGCATTCGATCCAGCCGTGGATGTCCGTTCCCATGGCCCCCGATATTCCCTCACCGTCTCCCGGTGCCGCGAGTGAGAGCAACGTTCCCTTCCGGTCACCCACAGCCACAGGCAGGAAACGCACCCTGCCTACCTTCTGGACTCATCACCGCGAACCACCCGAGCCCCGGAGCACCGTGGAGGCGTCATGACGGCCCCAGCCCCAACCCCGACCCCACCCCCTCGTAGCAGCCGCTGGATCGAACGCTGGGATCCGGAGGACGAGGGATTCTGGCAGGAGACCGGGGAGAAGACCGCCAAGCGGAATCTCTGGTTCTCCATCCTCTCCGAGCACATCGGCTTCTCGATCTGGACCATGTGGTCCGTGCTCGTGCTCTTCATGGGGCCGGAGTACGGGCTCACCCCCGCCGACAAGTTCCTGCTGACCTCCATGGTCACGCTCGTCGGCGCCGTTGTCCGCGTGCCCTACACCTTCGCCGTCGCCGTCTTCGGCGGACGGAACTGGACGATCGTCTCGGCCGGTCTGCTCCTCGTGCCGACCACCGCCGCCTTCGTCGTCATGAAGCCGGGGACGTCCTTCTCCACCTTCCTCCTCGTGGGGCTCCTCGCAGGCATCGGCGGCGGCAACTTCGCCTCCAGCATGACCAACATCAATGCCTTCTTCCCGCTCAGGAAGAAGGGGTGGGCCCTCGGGCTCAACGCGGGCGGCGGGAACATCGGCGTCCCGGTCATCCAGCTCGTCGCCCTCGCGATCATCGGGGCGAGCGGCGGGCCGCGCGTGCTGCTCGGCATCTACATCCCGCTGATCGTCGTCGCCGCCCTCCTCGCCGCGCTCTTCATGGACAACCTCGCGTCCGTGAAGAACGACACCGGCGCCGCGAAGGACGCCGCGAAGGACCCGCACACGTGGATCATGTCCTTCCTCTACATCGGTACCTTCGGCTCCTTCATCGGCTACAGCTTCGCCTTCGGGCAGGTGCTGCAGAACCAGTTCGGCCGTACGCCCCTGCAGGCCGCGTACCTCACCTTCATCGGCCCGCTGCTCGGCTCCCTCATCCGGCCCGTCGGCGGCTGGCTCGCGGACCGGTACGGCGGAGCGCGCATCACCCTCTACAACTACGTCGGCATGGCCGCGGCCACCGCCGTGCTCGTCGTCGCCAGCATGCAGAAGTCGCTGCCGCTGTTCGTGTCGGTCTTCGTCGTGCTGTTCGTGCTGAGCGGGCTCGGCAACGGCTCGACGTACAAGATGATCCCCGGGATCTTCCAGGCCAAGGCCGTCGCGAAGGGGCTCACCGGCGAGGAGGCGGCCGCGTACGGCCGGCGGCTGTCCGGCGCCTCCATGGGGCTCATCGGAGCCGTCGGCGCACTCGGCGGTGTCGGCATCAACCTCTCCTTCCGCCAGTCCTTCCTCTCCTACGGCTCCGGCACCGGCGCGTTCGTCGCCTTCCTCGCCTTCTACGGCGCCTGCTTCGTGGTCACCTGGGCCGTATACCTTCGCCGGCCGGCCGGGCAGGTTCACGCCAATACTGCTGCCTCGGAGGCGAAGCCGCAGCTCAGCTACGCCGAGGTGTGACGTCGTATCGGTAACACCGACGACATCAAGCCGAACCGAGCCTGTCACGCGCCGTTGACAGGCTCGTTCGGTATGCGGGCCAGGTAGGAGAGCCATGTACGACACACAGCAGCAACCCGATCAGGGACCCCTCGCCGGGTTCACCGTGGGGGTGACGGCCGCGCGCCGGGCCGACGAGCTGGGCGCGCTGCTCCAGCGGCGCGGCGCCACGGTGCTGCACGCGCCCGCCCTGCGCATAGTGCCCCTTGCCGATGACGGCGAACTGCTCGCCGCCACCAAGGAGATCATCGATCACGTCCCGGACGTGGTGGTGGCCACCACCGCCATCGGATTCCGGGGCTGGATCGAGGCCGCCGACGGCTGGGGCCTCGGGGAGCCGCTGCTCGGGCGGCTGGGCGGGGTGGAGCTGCTCGCCCGCGGGCCCAAGGTGAAGGGTGCCGTCCGGGCCGCCGGGCTGACCGAGGAGTGGTCGCCGTCGAGCGAGTCCATGGCGGAGGTGCTGGACCGGCTGCTGGAGGAGGGCGTCGACGGACGCCGGATCGCCGTACAGCTCCACGGGGAACCACTGCCGGGGTTCGTGGAGGCGCTGCGGGCCGGGGGAGCGGAGGTCGTCCTGGTGCCGGTGTACCGCTGGATGCCGCCGGAGGACATCGGGCCCGTCGACCGGCTGCTGGACTCCGTCGTCGCGCGCCAGGTGGACGCGCTCACCTTCACCAGTGCGCCGGCCGCCGCGTCGCTGCTGTCGCGGGCCGAGGAGCGGGGGCTGCTCGGCGAACTGCTGGCCGCGCTCGGCCATGACGTGCTGCCCGCGTGCGTGGGCCCTGTCACCGCGCTTCCCCTGCAGGCCCGGGGCGTGGACACGGTGGCGCCGGAGCGGTTCCGGCTCGGGCCGCTCGTCCAGCTGCTGTGCCAGGAACTGCCGGGCCGGGCCCGGGCATTGCCGATCGCCGGGCACCGGGTGGAGATCCGGGGGCACGCGGTGCTGGTGGACGGCGAGCTGAAGCCGGTGCCGCCGGCCGGCATGTCCCTGCTGCGGGCACTCTCGCGGCGGCCGGGATGGGTGGTGGCCCGCGCCGAACTGCTGCGCGCGCTGCCCGGCGCGGGCCGCGACGAGCACGCCGTGGAGACGGCGATGGCGCGCCTCCGCACGGCTCTCGGGGCGCCGAAGCTGATCCAGACGGTGGTGAAGCGGGGATACCGGCTGGCGCTGGACCCGGCGGCGGACGCGAAGTACGCGGACGCGTAGCGCCGGGAAACTCGCTCGCCCCGGGCGCCTCCTTGAAGAGATCCTCCGGGCATGGAGTTCCTCTGCTACCACCGCGACCGGCCCGGCTCCGTGGCACTCCGGTACGAGCTGCTGGAAGAGCACTGGTCCTACATGGACCGGTACGCGCGGGAGATGATCGCCCGGGGCCCGACCCTGGCCGACGACGGCGACACACCCACCGGAAGCGTGCACATCCTCGACCTGCCCGGCCCCGCAGCCGCCCGCGCGTTCGCCTTCGACGAGCCGAACCACCAGGCCGGCGTCTACCGGGACGTGCTGCTGCGACGGTGGCGCAACCTGCTGGGACGGACCATGTGGGACTTCCCGGGCGGCCCGACCGACGGCAACCGCTACCTGGTGCTCGGCCTCGGCGCGGGGCAGGCCGCCGACCTCGCGGTGCCGGCCGACCGGGACGAGCTGATCGCCTACGGACCCCTGCTGTCCGACGACGGCACCGCCTGGCTCGGCACGGCGGCGCTGCTGCGGGCACCGGACCCACAGACGGCACGCGGCCTCCTGACCCCGGACCGGTACGCCGGCATCGAGGTGCACAACTGGCAGTTCGGCGGCCGACGCTCATGACCTGAGGACCTCCGGCCGACGCCCACCCACCTCGAACCAGAGCAGCTTCCCGGCGCCACGGTCCAGCGGGCTGTCGGCGAGGGCCAAGCCGCCCCACGAGTCGGCGTATTCCTGTACGAGGTGCAGCCCGCGTCCGTTGTCGGCGTCCGCCGGGGCGAGCGGTACGCGGTCCCGAGGCGGCTCGCCGAAAGGGGCGGGGATCCGGGGATGGCCGTCCCAGACCCCGACCCGCAGCCGACCGTCCGCGAGAGCGGTGAGCCGCAGGGACGCGGGGCTGTTCGTGTGCCGGTAGGCGTTGGCGACCAGTTCGGACGTCAACAGCTCTACGTTGTCGAGGACGTCGAGTCTTCCGTGGGACTTCAAGGCCGCCCGTACGGTCATACGTGCGACGCGTGCCGCACGCGGATCATGGGGCAGGCGAAGGGCGTACACCCAGGTGTCGGGCAGGGATACGGTGCCCATGGAAACCTCCGGGAAGAGAAGGGAATCGGGCCGACCCAACGACCGCGCCGGGCGGTGGCTCTGCCTGGGGTGGGTGCGCTTCCGGCTTATGGGTGGGGGGAGTTGGGCGGTGCATCATCACCGTAGAGCAGGCGGTTAGATGCATCTAACGGAATGGATTGAAAGCATCCATGCTTCACTCCTGTGAGGGAGCGCGGCGCCGCGTTGCGGCCGGGAAGGAGAGGGCGTGCCGCCCACCAACAGCCCTACGCTCCGACAGCGACGGTTGGGTGCCGAGCTGCGCAAATTGCGTGAGCGGGCTGGACTCACCGCCACGGGTGCCGCCGAACTCCTCGGCGTCAACCAGGCGCGCGTCAGCATGATCGAGACCGGCCGCACCCCCATCAGCGCCGACCGGCTGCGCTCCATGGCACGTGTTTACGCCTGCTCCGACGAAGAACTCGTGGACGCACTCGCCTCGATGACAGGCGGACGCACCCGAGGCTGGTGGGACAGCTACCGCGATCATCTGCCCGTCGGTCTCATCGACCTTGCCGAGCTGGAACACCATGTGGCGGCACTGCGTGTTGCCCTGGTGATTCACATCCCCGCGCTGCTCCAGACAACCGACCACGCCCGGGCCCTCTTCAAGGAGGCGGTGCCGCCACTGCGGCAGTACGAGATCGAGCACCGGGTAAGCCACCGGATCAAGCGGCAGGAAATCCTCCACCGCGAAGACCCGCCCCGGTACACGGCAGTGATTCACGAGTGCGCACTCCACATGGGGTACGGCGGCTCCACCATCGTGCGTGAACAGCTCAAGCATCTGCTGACCATGAGCGAGCTGGAGCATGTGACCGTGAAGATCATCCCGTTCGGCAGGGGCTCCTACCCGGGCACAGGACAGTCCGTCGACTATCTGGTGGGGCCGGTACCTCAGCTCGACACTGTTCAGTTGGACACCCACCACGGATGCGAGTTCCTCGATGCCGAGGCGCAGTTGGAGAAATACCGTCTCGTTCTCGACCGCATGGAGGCGAGCGCTCTCGAACCCGAAGAGTCCCGTGACCTGATCCACCACATCGCCCAGACCATCTGAGGGAACCATGTCCGAACTCCACTGGCAGAAGTCGACGTACAGCCCCGACGCCTCGAACTGCGTCGAGATAGCCACCACCCCCTCCGCCATCCACATCCGCGACTCGAAGACCAGCACCGGCCCCCACCTCACCGTCACGTCCTCAACCTGGGCGGACTTCCTCTCGTACGCGGCAGAGGCCGAAGTCTCATCCGCTTCGTGTTGACGGTTTCCAGAAGCGGAAACCAGAGACCCCTGCCGGACGCCGGACACGATCAGGACGATCAGTGGTGACAACCGGCCCACGTAAGGGAGGAGCCTGTGGTGGTAACGCTGACTCGGCTGGTGGGTGAGTGCGACGAGGGTGAGTGCCCAACGCTGTACGCCACCGACCGGGGGACCTTAGTCGTGCAGGGAGGCCTTCTGGCCGACCATGGTCGTGATATCCCGGCGCACGAAGCCCTCGTCGAAATCCCCGTCGAGCTGATCCGGAAGGCTGTCCGTGGCAATCTCGTCTAGCCGCACCCTGGGGGACTGGTTCACCGCTTTCCAGCGGGAAGCGTTCCGGCTGGAGACGTTGGACGACTACAGCCAGTCGGGAGGGGTCGACGCCTATCAGGCGTTCCTGGCAGGGCAGGATCAGCCGGAGTCGTACAAGACAGCCGCGTGGCTGACAACGGTCGGGGACGCCACCAAGGCCGGCAAGCGTGTCTACCGCGTGCACATTCTGGCCCGCCCGCTCACGGACTATCTCCGGTTCGAACTGCCCTGGGGGTACCGGCGGAACATGACGGCAGGCGAGGAGTTCTTCATCCTCGACACCACCGAAAGTCAGAACCCGGTTCCCGACGCGCCCGACTTCTGGACGTTCGATGACAGAGTGACAGGGGCGATGGCGTAGGACGAGGCCGGGAAGTATCTCGGCAGCGAGTTCGTGGAGGAAGACCGGCTGGCTGAGTTCCGGGCCTACCGGGACACGGCTCTCGCGTACGCCGTTCCGTTCACGGAATGGTGGGCGCGGCACGGGGAGTGAACAAGGCTGAGACTGCCATAGGGGTGTCCGACGCCGTCAAGGCCGAGTACATGTCGGTCGCCAGGGCAGCGGCGACCGAGGCGACGGCATGGCGCCTGTAGGACGCAAGCAGCTCAACGAGGAACAGCTCACGCGTGCCGTAGGGGCAAGAATGGCGAGACAGCGGATTCTCTACGAACCGGGGCGGCAGCTTCGCTTTATTGTGACGGAGTCGGCGCTGAGATGGAGAATCGTGCCGCCTCTGGTCATGGCCGGGCAACTCGACAAGCTCGTCTCCGTCTCCCGGTTGCCTGGTGTCGATCTCCGGGTCGTGCCGCTGGCGGTGCGGCAGACGGACTTCCCCAGTCACTCCTTCTCGATCAAGGATGATCGCATGGTGACGGTGGAGACCGTCCATGCAGAGCTGGTTGTGACCGATCCGCGGGATGTCGCACTGTACATCGAGAAGTTCGAAGGTTTTGAACGCATCGCGGTTTCTGGAAATGCCATGCGGTCCATGGTTGAAGGAATCCGGGACGAGTTCTTGCAGCAACAGGAAACAGGCTAGATGTCCCTCCTGTGTCGGCCGACCATGAACCTGTGCCCATTGAAGGGCGGTTGACGGCCCGTTCCGCGGCCGTAATCACCATCAGGAGGCAGTTGATGCAGAACGGCACCGACCTGTACGCCCTCGACATCGACGCGGTGGATTTCGTCCAGGCCTGCGGCGGCCCATGCACCGAAGGATGCGTCGTGCTCGCCCGGATCGGTGAGGACGCCTGGGCCCTGGGTGACGGCAAGCGGCCGGAGCTGGAGCCGCTGCGCTTCACGTCGACGGAACTCGCGGCGGCCGGGATCGAAGCGGCCCGCTTCGGCCTGAGCGCCTGACCTCGCCCCACGGCGCGGCCCGCCCCGTCACCTCCCTGGGGCGGGCCGGGCCCGCGCCCGGATCTCCACTGCGCCCCATGGGAACGACTGGTGCATCATCACGGCTATCTGTGGACGGGCTCGAAAGAGCGCTTCGACACCGAGGCTCTGCGGCGACCCCCGCATCCCGAGCCGCCGCCGGCCGGAAGCAGGCCGGAGCTGATCCAGCGCTGTCGCGAGGTGGCGGCGGAGTTCCCGACTGTGGATCTTCCTCCGTTGGAGACGGCGTACTGGCTCGTCAAACCACGTTCCCTGGTTCGTGGCACGTGGGGTGGGGCGGAGGATGCAGCCGCCTGGATCGGGGCTCGCGTGGCCGAGTACGTGCCGCGGTTCGCCTCCGAACGGGAGCGCAACGTCAGTGATCTTCCGCGGCTGGTCGACTCCGCTGCCGAGAAGCTGAGGTCGGGCGGCGACATGGCACTCGGGTTCTACCTGGAGCGGCCCTCGTATCTCTCTCTGGCCGTCGTGACATGTTCTCCGAACCGGACGATGCCCGGACTCACCTGCCCGGTCATGCGGAGCGGCTGACGCGGCCGTGCACCAGCAGCGCCCGGATCAGCAGTGCCAGCGCCGTCGTGGACCCGACCGCCCGCAGCACGTTCCACGCCACCCACGGTCCTTCGAAGTGCTGTCGCAGGGCGGACGGATCCCCCTTCGCCGCCAGGGCGTTGTTCAGCGGGATGTTGAACGCCACCGTGACGAGGAAGACCAGGGCGTACGCCACCAGGGCCGCCCAGACCCAGCGGGCGGCGGCCGAGCCCCGCAGCTGCCATGCCGATATCCCCGTCAGCACCAGCGCCCCCATGAAGCTCAGGAAGAACACCGGGTTCTGGATCACGGTGTTGATGTTGCGCATGACCTCGACGTACGTCCGGTCGTCGCTGCGCGTCAGCGCCGGCATCACCGCGCAGGCGAAGATGTAGAAGACCCCGGCGATCAGGCCCATGGCGACCGTGGCCGCGCCCAGGACGAGCGTGCTGCTGCGCGCTTCCCGTACGTCCCGCGTATCCCGCGTATCCCGCGCGTCCTGCACACCCCGTGAATTCCTCGTGTTCCTCATGCCTTCAGCCAACCGGAGCGCCCCCTGCCCCGCCCATGGCCGAAGCGCGCGCCCGCATACGCGGGCGTCCAGACCGCGGTGCCGGCCTCACCACTCGGGTCCGTTCCTCCCCCGTGCGGGTCCGGCCGCCCCGCGCGGCCGTGCGCGTGCGACCTCGTGTGCTCCGGCCGGCCGGGCGTGCGCTCTGCCGGGTGCCGCGGGAGGGACGGCAGGCTGTCGGGGCGGGGCCGCACCGCGGGGGGCGGGGCGGCGAGCACACGGGGGGACGGGAATGACACGCTGGCAGCCCCTGCCGGATTCGCTGCCGCGCGAGGCTCGGTACCTGGTCGAGCGGTTGCGCGTACTGAAGGACCGCACCGGACTGAGCCTTGCCGAACTGGCCCGTCGCACGGCGTACAGCAAGTCGTCCTGGCAGCGGTATCTCAGCGGGGCCAAACCGCCGCCGAAGGGGGCGGTCCAGGTGCTCGGCCGGCTGGCGGGAGCGGACCAGGCGCGGCTGCTGGCGCTGTGGGAGATCGCCGAGCAGGCGTGGCCACGGCGCACGGCGGAGCCCGCCGGCCCGTCGGCGGCCGCGGCCGCCGACGTCGCCGCCGGAGCCGGGCCGGAGCCGCGCGGTGCGGCGCACGGGCGGTGGCGCAGGGCGGCGCCGGCCGCGTTCGCCGTCGTCGTGCTGCTGGTGGCGGGGCTGCTGTGGGCGCTGCCCCGGGCGCGGGCGACCGTTCGACCGCCGGTCCGGGGCCGGGTGGCCGTACGACTGCCGGTCCGGGGCCGGGGGGCCGCACGATTGCCGGTCCGGGACCAGGGGGCCGTACGTTCCCCCGCCCCCGGACCGTAGGCGTCCTCAGCCGAGCTTGTCGTAGTACGCGAGCTTCCAGGGGCCGGTGCCCTTGATCCGCACCCGGTACTTGCCGCTGATCCGCTTGAAGGTGACGTTCCGTGCGTCTCCCAGGTACGTGACGACGTTGCCCGAGGACGGGCCGCGGAGCCAGCGCTGGGCGAACGTCCAGCTCTGGTCGGTGACGACGCCGTCGTTGTCGGAGAGGTGGTAGTGCTCCTGCCACCACTGGGTGGCCGATTCCGTCTCCGGGCCGAACGAGCCGTCGATCTGGCCCCTGGTGAAGGAGTGCCAGTCGCCGTCGTCGTCCTGCCACTGGGCGCCGTCCGCGTACAGCACGGTCTCCCACAGGGCCGTGGCGTTGCTCCGGGCGTAGTCGTCGATGCCGAGGTTCTCCTCGTCCTGCCAGTCGTCGGTGACGCCCCCGCCGCCGTCGACGCCGTGGTAGGAGGCGGCATTCGCGGCGGGTGCCAGGGCGATGCCGGTGGCTCCGGTGCCCAGCAGTGCGGCCGTCGCCATCGCGACGACCCTGGTGCGCATGCTCATGAACGTCCCTTTCTGAACCGCCGTCCCCCGTGGTTCCCCCTGGGGCGGCTCCGGTGCTTTCGCAGGACACAGCGTCACGGCCGGGTGCCGCAGCGGCGAGGCCTGAGGGCGTATCCGGACCGGAAGGGACGGACCCACGCTCCCAGCACCGTCGTCCCCGCCGGGGACGGGCCGCCCGGGGACTTCGCGGGCCGGGGTGGCACGGCACGGTCCGAAGGCGCGTGCCCCGAGCGGTACGAGGGGTTTCGGATGGGTGCGTGGGCAGGCACTGTGAGAGAAGGAAGCGAAACCCCACCCCTGCCGGATCCGCCTCTCTGCCGGATCCCCACCCTGGTGACCCTAGGCGGTGACAGGCACATGGCACTGGGTACGGCCACGGCCCCGTACGAGCTGCGGTTCGACGCCGGACGGCTCTGTCTGGATCTTCTCGCGACCACCCACCCGGTCGAACGGCTGGACGCCGTCGGGCCGTTGCGGGCCTGGATCGCCGGGTCCGGGCTGGTGCCGCCCGGCACGTCGCTGGGCCACGCCGACGCCTCCTGGCTGGTGGGGTTCCGGGAACTGCGTGGGCACGTCGGACAGTTGGTACGCAGTTCCGACCCGCCCGACGCGCGGTCGTACGATCAGGCTCTCGGGCAGGTCAACGAGGTCGCCCGTGCCGCGCCGCCGGCCCCGTGCGCGGTGCGCGGCGAGGACGGAATGCTGGTGCGGGAGTTGGTCCGGGAGCCCGGATGCGCGGGGCTGCTCGCCGTCGTCGCGCGGGACGCGGTGGAACTGCTCACCGATCCCGTGGCGCGGGCGGCGGTCAGGGAGTGCGAAGGGGACAACTGCCCCCTCGTGTACCTGGACACCTCACGGGGGCGCCGGCGCCGCTGGTGCTCCAGCGAGGTCTGCGGGAACCGCGAGCGGGTGGCCCGGCACCGGAGGCGGGCCGCCCTCGCCCGGGCTTGAATGTCCGGTACGGTACTTGTGCCGGATTGCTCCCGCGGGACGGCCGACGTGATTTCGGCAACACCCGGTTTGCCTCCGGTCCCGCGCGGGCAGCTCGGCCACCCTCCGGCGATGTGTCGGAAATGTAAAGATCATGCGGTGGGAATGTGCGCGCATGTCCCGCTCGTCACGTCACCTGCAAGAAAACTCTCAGGTCGCGTTGAACGCCCTGCCACCCCCATCCGTACGGGTGGGCGAGCGACCGACTGGGGGAACCCCCGGACACCGGAGGTGGGCGTGCGCAAGGATGCGGCCGTGGCCAATGAACGTGGAACGAGGGCCCGACATCGCATGTCCTCACAGCCCTCGGAACCGGATGAGGAGCTGATGCGTGCGCTCTACCGTGAGCACGCCGGACCTTTGCTTGCGTATGTCCTCAGGCTGGTCGCCGGTGATCGGCAGCGCGCCGAGGACGTCGTGCAGGAAACGCTCATCCGTGCCTGGAAGAACGCCGGTCAGCTCAATCGGGCGACCGGATCGGTACGCCCCTGGCTGGTGACGGTCGCACGCCGCATCGTCATCGACGGCCACCGCAGCCGGCAGGCCCGGCCGCAGGAGGTCGATCCGTCGCCGCTGGAGGTCATCCCCGCGGAGGACGAGATCGACAAGGCGCTGTGGCTGATGACGCTGTCTGACGCGCTCGACGACCTGACCCCGGCCCACCGGGAGGTGCTCGTCGAGACGTACTTCAAGGGACGTACCGTCAACGAGGCGGCGGAAACTCTGGGCATACCGAGCGGAACCGTCCGTTCCCGGGTGTTCTACGCCCTGCGGTCGATGAAGCTGGCACTGGAGGAGCGGGGGGTGACGGCGTGATGAGCGGGTACGGGGGTATGCAAGGGTTCGGCACGGGTGGTTCGGGTATGTCTGGCTCCATGCAGGGATCACAGGCCCCGAACGAGCACGAGACCGTCGGCGCCTACGCCCTCGGGATCCTCGACGATGCCGAGGCAACCGCTTTTGAGGCACACCTCGCCGGTTGCGAGTGGTGTGCCCAGCAACTGGACGAGCTGGCCGGGATGGAGCCGATGCTGGCCGCCCTCGCGGATCTGCCGGGCTCCGGCAGCACGCCCGCGATCGGCGAGTCGCTGTCCGCCAGGCCGAGCCCCCGCCTGATGGAGAAGCTGGTCGACGAGGTCGCCGAGCGCCGGGCACAGAAGCGGCGCAAGGGCTTCTACATGGTCGCGGCCGCGGCCGCACTGATCATCGGCGGCCCGATCGCCGTCATGGCGGTGAGCGGCGGCGGCGACTCTGGGCAGCAGGCCACGCCGCTGGCGGCCACGGCCCAGACCACCTTCGACCAGATGCCGAAGAAGATCTCGGGCACGGACAGCACGACCGGCGCCTCGGCGACCGTCGGCTTGGCGGAGAAGGACTGGGGCACCTCGACGGTCCTCCAGCTCAAGGGCGTCAAGGGTCCGCTCAAGTGCTCCCTGGTCGCCGTCGCCAAGAACGGCGAGCGCCAGACCCTGGGCTCCTGGTCCGTCCCGAAGTGGGGCTACGGCATCCCGGAGGCCAAGACCGAGCAGTCCAAGAATCCGCTGTACATCGGCGGCGGCACGGCCCTCAAGCCGAACGAGATCGACCACTTCGAGGTGATGACCTTCGACGGCAAGAAGCTCGTCGAAGTGGACGCGTAGCCTCTGCGGGCCCCCTTCGCGTACGGTTGACGGCTGCCCAGCACGTCAGAAGGGGGCCCGGTGGCCGCTCAGGCTCAGCAGGAAACCGCGCTCGACTCGGTCCGGGACCGGGAGATCAGCGTCGAACAGGAACACCTCGACCGGGTGTACCGCCGCCTCGAGGAAAAGATCCACGAGGCGGAGTTCCTCATGAACGACGTGGCCAAGCGCGGCCAGGTCGGCACGCCGGGTGCGCTCGCCGAGCGGGACGCCCAGGTCTTCCGGGCCGGTATCCACCTCAACCGGCTCAACAACGAGTTCGAGGACTTCCTCTTCGGACGGATCGACCTGCTTCTCGGCAAGGACGGGAAGAAGGGCCCCGACGGGGCGTACACGGCGGTCGAGCCCGCCGACGGCGCGGTGCGGCCCGACAACACCGCCGACATCGCCGAGACCCTGCACATCGGCCGGATCGGCGTGCTCGACGAGGACTACTCCCCGTTGGTCATCGACTGGCGGGCACCCGCCGCCGCCCCCTTCTACCGGTCCACCCCCGTCGATCCGGGCCGGGTCGTGCGGCGCCGGGTCATCCGCTCCAAGGGCCGCCGGGTCCTCGGGGTCGAGGACGACCTGATGCGCCCCGAGCTGACGGCCTTCCTCGACGGCCGGGAGCTGCCCGCCATCGGCGACGGCGCCCTCATGGCCGCCCTCGGCCAGGCCCGCAGCCACACCATGCGGGACATCGTCTCCTCCATCCAGGCCGAGCAGGACCTGGTCATCCGCGCCCCCGCCGCCTCCGTGACCTACGTCGAGGGCGGCCCCGGCACCGGCAAGACCGCGGTCGCCCTGCACCGCGCCGCCTACCTGCTCTACCAGGACCGCAGACGCTACGCGGGCGGCATCCTGATCGTCTCGCCGACCCCGCTGCTGGTGGCCTACACCGAGGGCGTGCTGCCCTCGCTCGGCGAGGAGGGCCAGGTCGCCATCCGCGCGATCGGCTCGCTCGTCGACGGCGTGGAGGCCACGCTCTACGACTCCCCGTCCGTGGCCCGCGCCAAGGGCTCGCACCGGATGCTGAAGGTGCTGCGCAAGGCCGCCCGGGGCGCGCTGGAGCTGGGGCGGGGCGGCGGCGCCCCCCTCGGACAGCTCGCGTTCGACGACGACGGCGACACCGCACCACAGGCCCCCGCCGGCCCGCCCGCCCGGCTCCGGGTCGTCGCCTTCGGGCGCCGCCTCGAGCTGGAGGCCGGCGAGCTGGAACGTATCCGCCGTACCGCTCTGGGCGGTACCGCGCCGGTCAACCTGCTCCGGCCGCGCGCCCGCCGGCTGCTCCTGGACGCCCTGTGGGCGAAGTCCGGCGGCGCCTCCCGGCACACCGACCCGGAGCTGGCCGCCGAGCTGCGCTCCTCCTTCGACGAGGACGTCACGAGCGAGGACCCCTTCATCGCCTTCCTGGACGCCTGGTGGCCCGAGCTGACCCCGAAGGGGGTCCTGGCCGCCATGGCGGACGAGCGGCGCCTGGGCCGCTGGGCGCGCCGGATCCTCAACCCCGGCGAGGTCCGCCGGGTCGCCCGCTCGCTCAAGCGCGACGGGCACTCCGTGCACGACGTCGCCATGCTCGACGAACTCCAGGCGATCCTCGGCGCCCCGGCCCGGCCGAAGAAGAAGCGCGAGCTGGACCCGCTGGACCACCTCACCGGCCTGGAGGAGCTGATGCCGGTGCGCGAGGAGAGCCAGCGCGAGCGGGCCGAGCGGCTCGCGCAGGAGCGCACCGAGTACGCGCACGTCATCGTGGACGAGGCGCAGGACCTCACGCCGATGCAGTGGCGCATGGTCGGCCGCCGCGGCCGGCACGCCACCTGGACGGTCGTCGGCGACCCGGCCCAGTCCTCCTGGTCCGACCCGGACGAGGCGGCCGAGGCCCGCGACGAGGCCCTCGGCACCCGCCCCCGGCGCCGCTTCCAGCTCACCGTGAACTACCGCAACCCGGCCGAGATCGCCGAGCTGGCCGCCAAGGTCCTGGCCCTGGCCATGCCCGGCTCCGAGGCGCCGTCCGCCGTACGGTCCACCGGCGTCGAGCCGCGTTTCGTGGTCGCCCGGGACTCCCAGGAGCGGACCGTGCGCGCGGCGGCCGAGCTGCTCCTCGACCAGGTGGACGGCACCGTCGGCGTGGTCGTCGCGATGAACCGGCGCGAGGAGGCCCGGCGCTGGCTGGCCGGGCTCGGCGACCGGGTGGTCGCGCTCGGCAGCCTGGAGGCCAAGGGCCTGGAGTACGACGCGACGATCGTGGTGTCCCCGGCGGAGATCGCGGACGAGTCACCGGCAGGCCTGCGCGTGCTGTACGTGGCGCTCACCCGGGCCACCCAGCAGCTGACGGTCGTCTCCGGCGAGCGGGACGAGCCCGACGCGACGGGGGTGCCGGACCTGCTGCGGGACTGAATCCTGTGAACTCGTCCGGCGGGAATGGCCTTGCGGGATCCGTTTGTTAGCCTTGGTGTGGCACCGGCCCGATCCAAGCCCCCGGGCCCAACCTTCGTCCCTGCGAGGGACCACTTGCCGCGAGGCGAGCATGGCGGGTCGGTGTCATCAGCGTGTGGGAGGCCCACGTCACGGATGTGATGTGGGCCTCTTGCTTTGCCCGGACAGCCCCTTTCCCTGAGTGATCTGCTCTCGTATGGTGGAAGTGGTTTTCCGAAATTAAGCGCCTGCCGTGAACAAAACGTCCGCAATCCGGGGCGACTACCGCGTACTCAGGGGTAGGTGCGACGATCGGACGGCACAACTCGCGACACGGTGAAAGCAGAGGAAGTCGGCCATGGCAACGGCGCCCAGCGTCTCCTACTCGATGACCATCCGGCTGGAGGTGCCCGCGAGCGGAACCGCCGTCTCGCAGCTCACCACCGCCGTGGAGTCCTCCGGAGGCTCGGTCACGGGCCTCGACGTCACCGCGTCCGGCCACGAGAAGCTCCGCATCGACGTCACCATCGCGGCCACCTCGACCGCGCACGCCGAGGAGATCGTGGAGAAGCTCCGCGGCATCGAGGGCGTCACGCTCGGCAAGGTCTCCGACCGTACGTTCCTCATGCACCTCGGTGGCAAGATCGAGATGCAGTCCAAGCACCCCATCCGCAACCGTGACGACCTCTCCATGGTCTACACGCCGGGTGTGGCCCGCGTCTGCATGGCGATCGCCCAGAACCCCGAGGACGCCCGCCGCCTCACCATCAAGCGCAACTCCGTTGCGGTCGTGACGGACGGCTCCGCCGTGCTGGGCCTCGGCAACATCGGCCCCAAGGCCGCGCTGCCCGTCATGGAGGGCAAGGCGGCCCTCTTCAAGCGCTTCGCCGGCATCGACGCCTGGCCGCTGTGCCTGGACACCCAGGACACCGACGCCATCGTCGAGATCGTCAAGGCGATCGCCCCCGGCTTCGCCGGCATCAACCTGGAGGACATCTCCGCGCCGCGCTGCTTCGAGATCGAGGCCCGGCTGCGCGAGGCCCTCGACATCCCCGTCTTCCACGACGACCAGCACGGCACCGCGATCGTCGTCCTCGCCGCCCTGACCAACGCACTTCGCGTCGCGGGCAAGGCGATCGAGAACATCCGCGTCGTCATGTCCGGCGCCGGCGCGGCCGGTACGGCCATCCTCAAGCTGCTGATCGCGGCGGGCGTGAAGAACGCCGTCGTCGCCGACATCCACGGTGTGGTGCACTCCGGCCGCGAGGACCTGGTGGACGCCCAGGCCGACTCCCCGCTGCGCTGGATCGCCGACAACACCAACCCCGAGGGCCTCACCGGCACCCTCAAGCAGGCCGTGCGCGGCGCCGACGTCTTCATCGGCGTCTCCGCCCCGAACGTCCTCGACGGCGACGACGTGGCCGCCATGGCGGACGGCGCGATCGTGTTCGCTCTTGCGAACCCGGACCCCGAGGTCGACCCCGCAATCGCCCGTCAGACGGCGGCTGTTGTGGCCACCGGCCGCTCCGACTTCCCGAACCAGATCAACAACGTGCTGGTGTTCCCGGGTGTCTTCCGAGGCCTGCTGGACGCCCAGTCCCGTACGGTCAACACCGAGATGATGCTCGCCGCCGCAAAGGCCCTGGCCGACGTGGTGACCGAGGACGAGCTGAACCCGAACTACATCATTCCGAGCGTCTTCAACGACAAGGTCGCGGGCGCCGTGGCCGGTGCGGTCCGCGAGGCCGCGAAGGCGGCCGGAGCGGCGTCCTAGGCGCTTGTGACGTACTGTGCAGGGGCTGTGAGGATCGCCACGGCGGCCCCTGCACCGGCGCGTCGCGGAACCACCTGGCGGCGGGCGCCCTCTAGGGTGACGGCCGAGCAGGCGCTTTTCGTGTGACTCCCTAGGGTGTTCTCACGACTCCTACGGGTGCCGGATTGGCTTTCCCGCCGCAGGTAGGGGCAGGATGCGTCCCTAGGCGCGAGCGCATCGGCATCGATCTCACCTCACGCCTCAACGGCAAGAAGAACACGGGAGTAACAACATGAACCGCAGTGAGCTGGTGGCCGCGCTGGCCGACCGCGCCGAGGTGACCCGGAAGGACGCCGACGCCGTTCTGGCCGCGTTCGCCGATGTCGTCGGCGACATCGTCTCCAAGGGCGACGAGAAGGTCACCATCCCCGGCTTCCTGACCTTCGAGCGCACCCACCGTGCCGCTCGCACCGCGCGCAACCCGCAGACCGGTGAGCCCATCAACATCCCGGCCGGCTTCAGCGTGAAGGTCTCCGCGGGCTCGAAGCTCAAGGAAGCGGCCAAGGGCAAGTAGCCGGTGAACGCGTCGCCGGCGCCCGTGGTGTCGACGGGCGTCGCCGCCGCTGCCGGAACCCGGGCGACGACGCTCCCGGAGCAGGCCACCAGCG